>JAAETJ010001070.1 GCA_024228495.1 bacterium
AATGGTAAAATCGATCTCATGACCGATGGCCGAGATGATTGGAATCACTGAAGCGGCAATCGCCCTGGCCAGTTGCTCGTCATTGAAGGCCATAAGATCTTCGAGTGAGCCCCCGCCGCGGGCTAGCACCAACAGGTCACATTCAGCCCGGTTGTTGGCAAGATGGATCATCTCTATGATCGTCTTGGGCGCTGTATCACCTTGCACAATAGCAGGATAGATGACGATTGGCAGGGCAGGAAAGCGTCGCTTGAGAACGGTTATGAGATCACGGATGGCAGCGCCAGTTGGAGAGGTGATGATTCCGATGCTGCGCGGAAAAGCGGGTAGCGGCAATTTCATTTCAGAGTCAAATAGCCCCTCTGCGGCCAGCTTTTGTTTCAATGCCTCGAAGGCCTGGCGCAGGGCGCCTTCCCCCGCGGGCTCCAACTGTTCGACGATCAGCTGAAATTCGCCGCGTCCCTCATACAGGCTTACCCTGGCGCGCAATAGGACCTGAGCGCCGTTTTCCGGCTGAAAACGCAATCTGAGCCGCTTTGATTTGAATAGGGCGCAGCGCACCTGGGTATGTGCGTCTTTGAGTGAAAAATAGATATGTCCTGATGATGGTCTCGAGAGATTTGATATCTCACCCTCAACCCAGAGCAGTTGAAAGCTGCCTTCGAGCACTGTTCGTGCTTCGCTGTTCAGGCGCGAAACCGAGTAGATTTCGCGGTGAAACATCTCATTACTGTTCATGTTATACATTATTAAAATATTGGCGTTAAAACATAATACTCTGTTTAGATGTGGCGATAAGCAATGTAAGGGCCGCGGAAATAATAAATTATCCCATCTTGCTTGCCTTTTTGCGCAGCTTCTGCGTTGCGGCAAGTGTTACATAGAACAGCTATGCGCCCCTTTCCGCGCCTTGAATCTGCACAATAATCCGGCGCAATCTTGGGATAATTTATTATTTCCGCGGCCCTGATTGACAACTTACCAGCCCTTCGCTAGGCTTCCATTGTACGAAAAAACTTATTTTTTTCTATTATCCTAGAAAGAGCGGTTGGACGTACGTGCAGGATGTAAGATATTGA
>JAAETJ010001071.1 GCA_024228495.1 bacterium
GGCCCCCTATGATAGAAGGAGCCTGTTTTCGGATGAAGCGATTCGGCCTTGTTAAGAAAAAAGGTAGGACAAGGCAATAGGCGAGACGAATGGATAAAGGAGTGCGCCGAAGCGGGATATAGGCTGCTACGTTGCACTCATCTGGCGTGGCAAGATAAAAAAGCTAACACCGAGGCAGCGCTATTACGCTTCGAGCGGCACTGGTGGCAATTCCGGCACATCGAGGCCTTGGCGCCGTCTTTCGATCACCGCGGTCAGATACCTTAATGGCGAAGCCTTGCGCTGCCGGCAGGTCTCAATCACACTGGCTATCAGCGCCAACGCCTTGCTACCTTTCTTGTTTCGGGTTCCCTGGCTGATCCTGCGCATAATCACCCAATGGCGAAGCATCTGCTCGGCGGCATTGTTGGTCATAGGCAACTGCGGATAATCCAGTACGCGAAAGATAGCCTCCCAGTCATTGAGGAATTCTCTGCCGAGTTCGCCGGCTTTTTTATGGCTGGATCTTGCCATCTTTTTACAAAGCGTTTGCAAACGATCCAGTTCGTTTTGAAATTGCGCTTTGATACTTCCGCCCGGCCC
>JAAETJ010001072.1 GCA_024228495.1 bacterium
CTTGTTAAAATGCGTATCGGCAATATCACAAAAAATAGATTTCGCGATATATGGAATGATTTTCTTCCTAATTTTGCCCATCCCGTTCGCGATTGTTTAGTTTATCCAGTTAATGAGCTACTGATAGAGAATAACCAAGAGTATCTGGAAGGCGATATTATGATGCGAAATTGGAATAAATTTTGCCAACAAGAGACAACTGAGATGTTCAAACTATTTAATGTTAATTCCACAAGCAAAGATCCAGAGAAAGTATTAGAAAATAAATATGACTTAAATATGAAAGCGGGCAGAGACTTTCAGCTACTTACTGAGCACTGGTTGCCAACTTGGCTTAATGTCCCTTATATCGCTTTAGGCCGAAAGCTATATTGTAAAAATGATTGCACGAAAATACCACGCCACGAATATCTTCATATAGCGCAGTTTCGAAGATACGGTTATTTTCTGGTTATTGGTCATTATCTCTGGTACTTGATGATTAACTCCATGCGTTTTCGGAATGTTGCAGATGCATTCCGAAATATTCCATTTGAGCAGGAAGCGCAGTGCTTTGAAAATAAAGGGAATGGTGACTTATTTCTTTAATGTGCAATCTGAATCATTCAGACACTCTAGTGCTGTCAATGCTTATTAGGAAGTGCATTTTTCATATCCGGCTTAATGCATGTGTTGTGGTTAAAGCAACTTTTTTTACAATACGACATGACAATCGATGTGAAGCGATAAAGGGTCAGTAACCTTGATTGTTCGATCGTGTCAGCTCACGGTAAGAATAGGCCTTTTTTGCCTATGTGAACTCGGAATTAGCCACCATATGGGTGTGGCTTGCGGCGATTTATAAGAAAAAGGGAGCGCGGTATGGTGATTACGGATATTCAGGGTTATGTCAAACGCAATAATTCAGGGCTTGGGGGTGGCCAGATAGTTGGCGGTGTTGCAACTGCTGAAAGCAAATCCCCATCCCCTGATCCTTTTGGATCGGCCCGATAGTGGGTCGGACAACCATGCCAGATGATATGAACAGGCAGATTCTGGGTGTCTACGACTCCGCATGCCTGCTTTCCCTTATGGGTGTCCTGTCAGCCACTACTGCCATGATCCTAAGTGTCCGGGGCGCGCTCGAACTGGCTCTGGTCGGTTTGATGCTAGCCGGTCTAGCCGACCTGTTCGATGGTGTCCTTGCGCGTCGGCTGCATCGCAGCAGATTTGAGAAGGAATTCGGGGTCCAACTGGATACCACGGCGGACGCCGTGGCCTTTATCGCCACACCGGTGATTGTGGCGCTTAATGCCGGTCCAGGCTCATGGATCCTGATGGGTGGTGTCGCTTTCTTTGTGATTGCGGGAGTGATTCGGCTCGCTCATTTCAATACTTTAAGCATTCGTGGCACAGATCAACCTACCCATCACCGTGGTCTGCCGGTTACCTACACGGCGCTGATTTTCCCGTTGTTGTTTGTGTTGCAGAGCTGGATGTCCGCAGAAGGTTTTTACCTGCTCCTCGGTCTGTCGTTCGCACTCATTGGCATGCTGTTTGTCGTTAATGTCCCGGTGCGCAAACCTCGCGGCGCCTTTTACGTGGTACTGCCGCTGATGGCCATCGGTTTGATCGCCTACTGGGTCGGGCAGTTTCTGCAATCGCCCGGCACAATTTGAGGTCGCATCTTGCAGCCACCTAGCCCATTAGACTTTCGCAGCCTTCGTACCCAAAATGGCAGGGCAGTGCGGCCGTTGGTGCAGGAGCGGAGCACATGAACCAGGAAGCGATAATTAAAGCCGCCTTCCTACTGCTTACTATGACCGCAGCTGGAGCTGCGCATGTGATCTGGTTACGCAGTACCCTGTCACGACGCTTCGGTTGGCCGATTGATGGCGGTCTGATGTTGCGTGGCCGCCGCCTGTTTGGAGACAACAAGCGGGTGTGCGGATTCATGGTATTGCCGCCAACAGCTGCGCTGAGCTTCATGATCTTGGGCGGGAATAGCGACATACTGCTGGGTGAGCTCGCCTTAGACCTGTGGAACTTGTCAGCTTGGCAATTTGCCGGTCTAGGCCTAGCTTGCGGGTTGGCTTTCATGCTGGCTGAGCTACCGAACTCGTTGCTCAAACGTCAGCTAGACATCGCTCCCGGAGAGGCCCCGACCCAGCCCAAGATACGGCCGCTGATCCTTTTGCTAGATCGCTATGACTCAGTGCTGGGAGTATTGATCATCCTGAGCCTGCTGGTCCCGGTTCCCATTGCCACCTGGTTCTGGGTCCTGGTCGTCGGACCGCTCGTACACGCGGTGTTCAGCATCATGATGCACTGTCTGGGCATCAAGGAACGGGCCCTTTGAGCGCCTCACCTTTAATTTCCCTGACTCAGGCGACGGCATGCAATCGCTATGGGGGCAAGGCCGCCAATCTGGCGCGCCTGCTGAATGCCGGCATGAACACCGTACCTGGCGTGGTGCTTGGCGTGGAGGTACTACAGGAGCATCTGACCAGGTTGCAAATGGCCAACCCAGTGGTGTCGATATTCGAGACCATTTCCAAGGCTGAGGTGCCGTATGTCCAGGCGGCACGGATTCAGCAGACTCTGCTGGAAAGCCAACTTAGTCCGGGGCTTATGGCCGCCTTAAAGGCTGTGCTGGGTGACGGGGTCACTTACGCGGTGCGCAGTTCCGCTCTTGGCGAAGACGGGACGGAGTCCTCCTTTGCAGGTCAGTTCGACAGCGTTCTGGATTGTCACTCAACTGACGCAGTGGCGCGGGCAGTATGCCGGGTCTGGGCCTCTTTGTTCGGAGAGCGGGCGGTGCGGTATGCGCACCACCGTCGATGCTGGCCTCAAGGAATGGCGGTGGTGATCCAGCAGCAGGTCGATGCGGTAGTGTCCGGAGTGATGTTCACCCGAGATCCGCGCAACTCAACGAGTAACGAGTTATTGGTGGAGTATTGCGCCGGCCTTGGCGAGCAGTTGGTTTCCGGTCGGGTGTCGCCGGGTCGAGTGCGTATCGACCGTGACCAGAGCTCGCTGGTGGTGGAAGTTACTCCCGATACGCCTGTGGCCATCGACCTGGCTAAGCCAGAGATACGGACTGCATTGTGGGAAACAGCACTGACCCTGGAAGAGCTATTCGAAGGGCCTCAGGACGTGGAGTGGAGCCTTGATAGCGCAGGACATCTCCATGTGCTGCAGACCCGGCCGATTACCGCGATGTCTGAATCAGGACCGGGTGTGGTCTGGACGAATGCCAATATTGCCGAGAATTTCCCCGAACCGATCTGCCCCCTGCTACGCAGTTTTGTCGGACTTGGCTATGCGGCCTATTTCAGGGGGCTTGGACAGGCGTTCGGCATCTCGAAACA
>JAAETJ010001073.1 GCA_024228495.1 bacterium
CGCAATGAGCTGGTTCTCACGCCTGGCGATGATTGTAGCAAGTGTGGTGGCAGTCTGAAGACACTGGGTGAGGATGTCACCGAGGAACTGGAATACGTGCCGGGTCGTTTTGTCGTCAACAAGATCATTCGCCCTCGCATGGCCTGCTCTTGCTGTGAAGCAGTGTTACAGGCACCAATGCCATCGCGTCCGATTGAACGCGGTCGTCCAGGACCTGGTCTGCTGGCCCATGTGCTGGTCTCGAAGTATTGTGACCATTTACCGTTGTATCGCCAGTCAAAGATTTATGAGCGTGAAGGCATCGACTTGGATCGCTCGACCATGGCGGGTTGGGTTGGCAAGTCTACCGCCCTGCTGGAACCATTGGCTGATGTGATTGGCAAACATGTGCGGCAAGGTCAGGCACTGTTTGCTGATGATACCCCCATAAAGATGTTGTCACCGGGCAATAAGCGCACCAAAACAGCGCGTGTCTGGGCTTATGTTCGCGATGAGCGGCCATGGAATGGCCAAGCCCCGCCTGGAGCGTGGTATCAGTTTACGATTGATCGCAAGGGAGAGCATCCGGTGCGTCATTTATCAAACTACAAGGGTTGGGTGCATGCTGATGGTTATGCTGGCTTCAATGGGGTGTTCGGTGAGGACAAAGCCTCAGAGATTGCCTGCATGGCTCATGCAAGACGTAAGTTCGTTGATGTTCAACAATCCCAAGGCTCAGCAATTGCGGAAGAGGCGATACTGCGTATAGCCAAACTATACGGTGTTGAGAATGAAGCGCGAGGTTGTTCCCCAACAGAGCGGGTCGCTATTCGTCAGGAAAAGGCTAAACCTATCTTCGATGATCTGGAAACATGGCTACATGCGCAACTGCCCAAAATCTCCGGCAAATCACCGCTGGCCAAGGCGATCCGTTATGCTCTCAGCCGGATGCCGAAGACCCGCCCCTATCTCGACAATGGCTTCCTGGAATTGGACAACAATATTTGTGAGCGGGCAGTCAAGCCAGTGGCCATCGGCAGAAAAAATTGGATGTTTGCCGGGTCTGAGCGTGGCGGCAATGCCATGGCCATTGCCTTCACATTGATTGAAACCGCCAAGCTCAATAGCGTTGATCCTCAGACCTGGCTCACTGATGTCCTCAGCCGTATTGCAGATCACAAGATTAACTGCATTGACGAGCTGCTGCCTTGGAATTACGTTGCGGATGAGTAACCATCGGGGCGCTTACCAAAATTCCACCTATCTCAACTGTTCAGATTTCCCGAGCCACTTCTCGATTCATGGAAGAGCATATTTTTGGGAGCCCTGAACGGCTGCATCGAGTGGCTTTTGAATGCTTTGAAGACCTTTCATCTGAATCTGTTCGGTACGCCGAAATTTTCTGGAATTCGACAGGAACTCTAAAACATCACTCCGGTCTGTCATTTAAGGATGCTCAAGCGGCGCTCACAAATGCAATGTCTGATGCGCGAAAGGCCTTCGGGATTGAAGCCAGACTAATTCATGCCATTGATCGGCAGGCAAGCCCTGAAGAAGCCGTTGTCATGGTGCAACAGATGCTGCGACACCAAGATGTATCGGTGGTGGGTATTGGCATAGACTATTTGGAAACGGATCATCCACCAGAAGGCTTTTGGAAAGCCTATCAGATAGCCCGAGAAGCTGGTTACAAGACAACGGCCCACGCGGGAGAGTTTGGGTGTCATTGGCGCAATGTTGAGACAGCAATCAAACTTCTCCAGGTGGATCGCCTCGACCACTGTTATACCATGTTGGAAAACACGGACCTAGTGCAGGAGTGCATCGAACGAAACCTTGTGATCACGGTCGTACCATCAAATTCTTACTACATGCGTACACTCGAACGCAGCGAGTGGTCAGATAGGCATCCAATTCGGAAAATGGCGCGGTGCGGCTTAAAGATCCATCCTAATACGGATGACCCCACATTCCACAATGTAACTCCAGCCCTGGTTTGGAAGATGATGTATGAGGAGTTTGGCTACGGGCTCCCTTAATGTGATTAAACGATTAATCAGCGAATCCGGCAATTTGTCA
>JAAETJ010001074.1 GCA_024228495.1 bacterium
CCCCCTTTATTTGTTTTTTGCCAGTGCTTCCTGGATATTGACAAAATGGCGTATCCGGCTGGTCATTTCTTCCACCGCTGTCGCCGCCATGCCAAAGTTGAACACGGCCAGTCCCCTGCCATCTGTACCGACAAGATAGATTGAAGTGGTGTGGCCCATCGAATAATCATCGTCGTCTTTATCCTCACCCGCGCCATTGGAGGGCTAGCATTCAAACCGGCCCAATCATTGGGGTCCGGTCACACAGCTTGCACGCAGTTATTTGCATATCCGCAATAACAGAAACCACCGCATCGAGCCTGCAAATATATTTGCCACCGCGAATTGTTCTGGATATGTCAGGTTTTCACTATAAATACCGGAACTTCACCCTCAATACGCTGGTGCGCTTGAAGTCCCGGCTAGCAACAATCCAGTTCCCCGGAATGGGGTAAATTCAACGCTTTGAGGCTGGTGATATATTCCCTCGGGAATTCTATTTTCCGCGGAACCCTGAGATTCATATCCCTGGCAATCGAACTGATGTAGCCAAGACAGTTTAGGTCGAATATGGGAGCATACCACATAGTGCTGCGCTTCTTGTGTTTGTGGACGATGGCGACAACCTTGCGAAATTCTTGTTCAGCAAGATCTATGCGAAAACGAGCGGTAACATATGCATCTTCAAAATCCCCGTCGCTGGGGCCTGTTTCAGCAGGGACTGGCACAACATGACCCACACTCCAGGGTAAGTTGCTTGGTGTTGCCGGATGCAAGCCGGATATCTCGACCATCTTTGGAAGGAGTACGCCGTTCTCGTCTACCGGGATATTGCCTTTCTGGTCTAATTTGCCAAAAACCACGCTGGCATGCCCATAAGACAGCGCATTTCGCGCTCTGAACTCAATAAAATAAGGCCTGTCTCTGTTTGATATCGGTGTCACGCGCAATGGCGTCTGCTCGGCATTCACTGATAACGTGCGCAGCTGTGTCGCGCGCGTTTGTGTTATCATCGATGTAAATGTTGAGTCGTATTCCTTGATTGTAGAGGCACAACCACCAGGCAACAAGAAAATGAGCCACCACAGGGCAAATCTAAAACGCCCAAGCCAGACCATTGGGTCAAGTTCCTTCAATCAGAATTGTTCCCGAAAGGATAAAAGGAGAAACTCTCCGCTCCCCCTTTTATAGTTTGGTCTAGCCGTTGGTGACGATTGGAGGCGGAGCCTTGCCCTTGCCAATGCTTTCGCATCCGGAAAGAATAAACATAGCCGATATTACCATGACCGCAGTAAATAGAATTTTCATATTATACCTAACTTGAGAGCACGATTAATTGCCCGGTTGAATTATGTTAATTTGCCCAAGGTAATCCCGTTCAAAATAGTTGCCGAATGTTAATTTGAACCCACCCAAAATGAAACGCGCCGGGACTATGTCGATCGTTGCCTTACCTTGATCCACGCATTATTTAACAAGCAACTTGTCATGAAATATTTCGTTCTGTTGACCTTGCTAAACAATACATGCTCACTGAATTTAGTAATCGGTTAACGTTAATGAACGGTTAAAAACAACAGCTTAAAAAATTATGATACCTTGATGGAACAGTTGATCATTTTGGGCATATGAGTGATGCGTTTCTTCAATTCGCTAGTGATTGTAATAGCTTGTCTCGTTGTCATTGTTACCACAACAGACTATGCCAGAGCCCGTACTATTGTTTCTTACAAGGGGATAGCCAAGGGTGCCATAATAGTGAAAACCTCGCAGCGTTTTCTCTATTGGGGTTTGGGTAACGGCAGAGCTGTAAGATATCCGGTCGGCGTCGGTCGGGCAAACAGGCAATGGACTGGTCAAAAATGGATAAGCGGCAAGCGCATAAAACCGGCATGGAGCCCTACTGTCCAAATCCTTCGTGACAAGCCTGGAATGGTTAGAGTCATTCCGGGAGGCTCACCTGGCAACCCAATGGGTGCTGCTGCCCTCATTCTTTCTGGTGATGGCCAATATGCAATCCACGGCACAAATAATCCGGGTTCCATCGGTGGATTCGTCTCTTATGGTTGCATTCGTATGTACAATAACGATATTAAAGATCTCTATGTCCGTGTCCGTGTTGGTACCAAAGTGACTGTGAAAAGGTAGCGGGACCGAGACTGGTTATCGCTCCCAATACATTCACAACGACGAGATAGATAACTCTTTTTGAAAGTGCTGAAGCATTTTCCATTGAGTGGTTGGATGAGGCTGCCAAAAATGTGCGTGTGAGAAAAACAATAATAATCCATACCATTCACCTAGACCGCCCATTCCGCCAAAATCATCGCAGCTGTCATCCGAAGGCTCCAGGCGTTAGAATTGTTCCACTAGGAACACAACTGTGCGGTGGTTTCGAGGAAGATTATTCACGGTCAATTTGCGCTCGTATCGCATATTGCCAATTATCAAATTACCAAAATCTGCCAATGCCGATTAAGTTGCAAGGTTGAGGCAGAGCACCAGAGCTGACAAGACAACCCGCTTCCATCATCTGGATCGAATTGGACCAATCAAAAACCCCTTGTTGCAAAAATGCTTATTCGACGATGGCAAGACCGCTACAAGTACAAAAAGATTACTACGTGTCGTTATTCGAACGAAATCCAGTCTAAGTGTCAAACCCTGCTCAGAGTTTCGGGTTGGACACTATGATAACAAGAGAAACTGACTACCGGAAAGGATTCCAATGACAAGACGAATTTTTGTGTTGTTGATGTTGCTAACAGTTATACCGCTGAATGCCTGGGCTCTTGAAAACGCCACTCCACTTATTGATGCAGTGAAAAAAAAGTTCACAGGCGATCTTGCAGCTATGCAGAAAAGGGGTGCAATTCGTGTCTTGATCCCTTTTTCCCGTAGCTTCTATTTCATCCAAAATGGTGTCGAGAAAGGATTGGCGGTTGAGGCGTTGCGCGAGTTTGAAAAACGCCTGAACAAAGGAGTCAAGAAAGAAGAGAGCCGTACCAGGCTGGTTCTTATTCCAACCAGACGTGACAAACTAATCAGCGCACTTGTAGACGGAATTGGTGATATATCGGTAGCCAATCTTACAATCACCAAACAGCGGCTTGAACAAGTCGATTTCTCTGATCCGTTTATCAGGAACGTTCATGAACTGGTAGTAACGCAAAAAGGCGAACAGGATTATGCTTCCATTGACGATCTGGCAGGATTGACAATTCATGTTCGAAAGTCTGCCAGTTACTTTCAGAGCCTGATCAAGGCCAACGAGCAGCTCAGCGAAAAGGGACTTAATCCGGTCGAGATTATCGAGAGTGATGAATGGCTGGAAGACGAAGATTTGCTCGAGATGGTACAGGCGGGATCCATTCCAGCCACTATTATCGATGAGCACAAGGCGAAGTCCTGGCTTGCCGTGTTTGACGAACTAAAAGTCCATTCAAAGGTGCCTTTGCGCGAAAGTGCCAATATTGGTTGGGCATTTAGAAAAAACAGCCCCCAACTTGCCAAGGCGATCAATAATTTTGCCGATCATGCCAGGCAGGGCACAACATTCGGCAATATATTGATCAAACGTTACTACGGTAAATCAGACTGGATAAAAAATCCGAAATCAGACAAATACGCAAACAAGCTTGAAAATCTGATGGAGCTATTCAAAAAATATGGAGAGAAATACAATATTGACCCGCTGCTTCTAGCGGCTCTGGCATTTCAAGAATCAAAATTTGACAATAATGCTAAAAGCAGGGTTGGGGCCGTAGGTATCATGCAGATTTTACCTTCTACTGCGGCAGATAAAAATGTGCGAATAAAAAATATCCAGAAACTGGAGAAAAATATCGAAGCAGGCGCCAAATATGTACGGTTTATGGCGGATTTCTATTTCAGTGAAGGAAACACCCCAGATATTCAAAAGATTCTGATGGCTCTGGCAAGCTATAACGCTGGCCCAAATCGCATCGCCCGCGAGCGAAAAAAAGTTGAATATCCCAATCAATGGTTTCGTAACGTCGAATGGCAGGTCGCGCGTGCTGTGGGTTCCGAGCCCGTACGCTATGTCAAGAACATCTATATCTATTACGTGATATTCAAATCATTCGCTGTAGCTAATACCCCCGATTAGGGGCGGGATTACACATAAATATTATCATTTGTCACACTATTAAAATTCACCAAAGCCGACTAAATTGCAGGGTTGAGACAGAGCACGAGAGCTGACTGCAAAGCAGCTGAAACAACTTGGGACTATAACGGAATATCAGACTTAAATGACAATAATTGCGCTTCGATCCCTGTGTGTTCGATGGCCAGGTCAAACTGATCCGGTTCTTACAATCGATACATTTGATTTAGGCACCAAAGAAAATGTGTTTTTGCGAGGTCCGAGCGGTAGCGGAAAATCTACTTTGCTTTCGGCGATCGCCGGAGTGATCGACGTTCCCAAAGGTTCTGTTCGCGTAGCGGGAACCGATGTTGGGATGTTGGTCGGTGGCAGTTGGTCGGTGGCAATCGCGACCGCTTTCGCGTCGATCATCTGGGCATTATCTTTCAGGATTTTAACCTGTTGCCCTGGCTTAGTGCGCTGGAAAATACTTTGCTCCCTTGTCGGTACTCCGCGCGGCGGCGCAAAAGTGCTGGGCCTGACACGAAGGCAACAGCGACGCGGTTGTTGGCTGAACTGGGCCTTTCGGATTCCAAACTGATCAATCGCCCCGCCAACGCGCTGAGCGTTGGGCAGCAGCAAAGAGTAGCGGCAGCGCGCGCGCTGATCGGGTCACCTGATATCGTGCTGGCCGATGAGCCCACTTCCGCATTGGATGAAGAAGCAAGGGATGCCTTTATTCAATTATTGCTCAAGGAATGCACCGCATCCGGGGCAAGCCTGCTATTTGTCAGTCACGATCGTAGCCTCGAAAAATACTTCGATCGGAGCATTGATCTTCTGAAGCTGAATAGTTGGAACGCATGATGTTGGACCTATCCCTGAAAAGTCTGCTTAACCGCCGCTTTGTCGCCTCACTTACCGTTATCAGCATAGCGTTGAGTATCGCGCTGATCCTCGGTGTCGAACGGCTGCGAAACGAAGCGCGCTCAAGCTTCGCCAATTCGGCCTCGGGCATCGACCTGATTGTCGCGGCGCGCGGCAACGACGTGCAAATCCTGATGGCCACCGTTTTTGGCGTCGGTACTACCGGGACCGGCATCAGCTGGGACAGCTTCGAGATGGTCGAGGGCTTGCCGCAAATCGCCTGGACTGTCCCGGTGTTGATGGGCGACAACCATCGCGGTTACCCGGTGATCGGGACCTCTGAAAGCTATTTCGGCCGATTTCGCCACAGCGGCGGCAAGTCACTCACTTTCAAAAGTGGCGGCGCATTTAACGACTCTGATAGCGCGGTGGTTGGTGCAGAAGTCGCGCAAACCCTCGGATATGTTCCTGGGACGGTGATCGTGAATGCACATGGGTCGGGCGAGGTCGCATTTGATATTCACGACGAAGCACCGTTCACCATAACTGGCGTGTTGGCACCTACCCGCACAGCGGTAGACCGCATGGTATTTGTGTCACTCGAAGGTTTCGATGCGCTGCATGAAAAGCGCTCGCCAAAGGCTGCCGATCCCTTCGCTACTCCAACCGGTGTCCTGGAGAAAGAAGGTCAATCAAATAATGAGAAGCGCAACGAAAACGCCCACGAGGACGATAAGCACGGGCATGAGAATGACGAGCACAAAGATGAACATGCGGACGAGCATGAACATAAACCCGGAACCATCAACGCAATTTTCGCGGGGCTGACTAACAAATCGGGGATACTTTCAGTGCAGCGACATCTGGCGGACTATCGTGGCGAGGCCTTGAGCGCGGTTATGCCCAACGTCGCGCTTTTGCAGCTCTGGTCGCTGACCGGGACCGCCGAGACTGCACTGCGACTGATGGCGGGAGCGGTCGCGCTGGCGGGGATGATCGGTATGGTGGTGATGCTGTCAGCCGCCCTTGATGCGCGGCGACGCGAGTTCGCCATTCTTCGATCCGTCGGCGCGACCCCAGGAAATATATTTGCGTTGATCGTAGTTGAGGCTGTGCTACTGCTTCTGACTGGGATTCTCCTCGGCTATATTATCCTGAGTGCCAATATGCTACTGTTTAACCCGGTTCTGGCTACTAAATTCGGGCTACACATCGGCGTCGGGCTACCAAGTTTTCGTGAAGTACTTCTCATCGCCTTAGTTTTATGCTTTGGTCTCGTTGCCAGCGTCGTGCCCGCCTTGCGTGTATATCGTATGACTCTGGCTGATGGACTATCGAAGCGGCTTTGATCGAGAGAATTGAGTGACATGAAGACTATTGTGCTAATTTTTAACGCCGCCCTTGCCTTGGCCATGGCGTGCCCTGTGTTGGCTGCCGATCCTCGCAACATCGGTTGGGCGGACCTCCTGCCCGAGGAGCGCTCCTACCACGATCCTTTTACGGAATTAGAATACAAGCAGATCAGTGACCTGGCGAAACTTCACCGCATCGAAGTGCTGCAGGCCGATACGGCTGACCGGGAAAAACGCGCAGAAGCAGTGGAGATCCGTGAACGATTGGTATCACAAGGCCTCGATCCCGACTGGCTGTTCGAGCAACGCGTGATTGTGATGAACCAACGAAGGCTGGCCGCAACCGAGCCCAATCCCGATCTTCTGGGAAAGACCGTCAGTCTTCCGGGATACCTTTTGCCCCTAGAGATTGTCGATCAGAAGGCCGTCGAATTCCTGCTAGTACCAACGGTGGGGGCCTGCATTCACACACCTCCCCCTGCGGCCAACCAGATGGTTTTTGTACGTTATGCGCAAGGCTTCGAGGTTGACGGGCTTTACAAACCCGTCTGGATTAGTGGTGAAATGCGCGCGCAAAGCCGGACGCAGTCACTCACGCTTGTGGATGGCCAAGCCGACATTGAAACATCTTACGTGATGGATGCGCAGGCGGTGGAGATTTACGACTAATCGGTTGGCTGAAACGCTGCTAATTATCCAAACATCCCCCAGATGGCATGCGTGATGCGGTGATATTGTCATATTGTCCCGTTCCTGGCGCCGCCGCCGGTTTAACCATTTTGATAGTGGGCTTCGCCATGCAGAGCGCCCTGGGCACCCTCGCCAGCGGGATTTTGCTGATAATTACCAAACCTGTTCGTTCAGTCTCCCCCACTAACAAGGGTAGCAGCTCAAAACATGAAAGCCTCTAGTGGTTATGATCGAATTGGTAGGTTGTTTAACTTGATTAGAGTCAATGAATAATACTCAGGATGGCTTATTATCGATCCCACACTCTTGCCGTGAACCGAAACTATTCTGATCCACTAATTGGGGTGAATTATTATGTACAATACAATACTGGTTCCAGTCGACCTGTCACAAAAACACAGTGGCATTAGTGCTATTAAAATTGCCAAAAAGCTCCTCGACGATAGCGGCAATATTCTTCTGATTAGTGTTATCGAACAAGCTCCCAGGTATGTCGATGCTCAATTACCGAAAGGCATTCAGGACAACGTAAAAAGACAAGCATTGTCAGAACTTAAGAACATTGCAGAAGATGAAGGCATTGGCTCGAATATCCAGTTGCGCTCAGGCCATGCAGCGAATGAAATTCTAGAGGCAGCAAAATCACACAACGCAGACTTGATCATCATTGCATCACACCGACCGGGCCTATCTGATTACTTTCTGGGTTCAACTGCAGCTAGAGTTGTTCGTCATGCCGGATGCCCAGGCCTGGTGGATCGTTAACAAAGGCATCCTGTCTGGAGGATGTTGGCAATATAGATGGAGAAAATTCTATGGCATTTGATCGAATAAAATCAGAAATATACATGCTGCTGACCGAAATGGAGAACCGCCCGC
>JAAETJ010001075.1 GCA_024228495.1 bacterium
ATTAGGGGCTTATATGTTATCGCATTAAGCGCTATTCGGATAAAGGGCGATGCTGCAATAAGAATTCTGCAAATTGTTGGTAATTCAAAGAAAGTTGATTGAAATCCTGTGTGGCGAGTAATAGTTTACGGTTCGCCCATGCCCCTCGCAATTGTACCGTATGAAAATGATAGTCAGCTTGCAAGCGTTGCGCTGCACGAGCAGGCATGATGGCAATTCCAACGCCCTGATCAACAACTTCGGCAATAGCGGAAAAGTTAGCACGGAAAGAAAAATGGCGAGTAGAAAAGAATTCTGCAACATCTTTCTGATATGCTTCCTCGTTGAGACTCTCATCAGAAAAAGTGAGGGAAAATGTACTCAGATCAACACCATTTTTTCTCAAATAGGACAGGATTGTTGTTGAATCCAGTCCTCCAGAAAGATAAGCACCAACAGGAACATCGGATCTGAGGCGAATGTTGACAGCATCGTAATCGCCCTTAAATCCGCCTATTGCTTTCCATCGAAGGCATTTACTTTTTTTGCGAACTTCTCCAGCGGCACATTCCAGGGCAGTAGCGCCTCGAGCTTCTCCAGTGTGTCGGCGGCGCCGATGTGGTCGAGTAGATATTTGATGTAGCCATAAGGTTCGAGCTGATTTGCTTTCGCGGTTTCGATAAGCGAATAACACATGGCCGAGGCATGCGCGCCCTGTGGCGTGTCCGAAAACAACCACGCCTTGCGGCCGATTGCAAAGGGTCGGATCGCATTCTCCGCAAGGGCATTGCTGATATTCAGTTCACCGTTCTCGCAGTAGCCGATCAGGCTGTCCCACTGATTGAGCGTGTACTGCATGGCCTTGTGGGTCAGTCCACCCTTGAGCAGGCGGGTAACAGTATGCTCCAGCCAGGTTTTCAGTTCGTCCAGTATTGGGATCGCGATTTCCTGCCGAGCCTTGTGTTTCTGCTCCGGTGTCTGATCCGAGATCTTCGATTCCAGTGTATAGAGTTTGCGGATCTTGCCTAGCGCCACATCGACCTTCGAAGGTGGGCCTTTCGCCTTTTTCACGTCCGCCGCCTTGCTTGCTTCCACAAACTTGCGCCGCGCATGGTCCCAACATCCGATGCGGCGGATATTGTTCGCCCTGCACACCAGAGCGTAGCCGCTATAACCATCTGCCTGCA
>JAAETJ010001076.1 GCA_024228495.1 bacterium
AAACTGCACACATTGGTACTTTTTGGAGGTCTCTTTGTGATCGTCTCTCTGGTGATCTCATTCGTCGCGGTCTTTTGGTATTATACGATTATCGCCCCCAAAGAAGAAAAGGCGTACTACCGGCAGAATCCCAACGTGCAATTAGCCGAACATTCACAATACTTAAAAACCGTGGCAACAAAAGGGATTGTTGACCGCAGCCTGCTCATTATTGTGCCGGCGACAATGCTGAGTGTGGGCATCCTGCTCTTTATCGGGATTCCCATTGGACTCTACCGACTGAAAGCCAAAAAAGCAGCCGTGCATGGGTTCGAGATCGGCAAGCATAATAAATTTGTCGTCCACGAGAACGACCTGTCCATTGCCGCGCCATTGGCCATGGGCTTGATGACCGGGCAGCAGCTCCGGGAAACCAACACAGGACAGGAGCAGGCCTTTGAATTCTATACCAAAATGGCCGAGGTACAGACGAAACAGATCCAGGCCCTCAAACCTCACGCGTCAGCGCAGCCAACGCAGATCGATCCCGCCCACATCAACCCCGGCGCATTTCCGCAGATCGTGGAACACCTGACCCATCCGGATCGCATTCCAGCCTTCCAGCAGCTTCTTGACACTGGCGAA
>JAAETJ010001077.1 GCA_024228495.1 bacterium
CAGCGGGTCAGTCGCTACGGGCAACCGGGACGTTGATCTGTTGCCAGGGTTTGATGTCGGACACTGGCGTATCAGGGAAGGCGTCGCTAGCACGTATAGTGCAAATATTCGAACGAACCGTATGATCATGTTATAAAAAAAATTACGGGTAATCTGTTCGTGCACTGAGCAATGTCATACAACCCTTCTACCTCTTTACGATCGTACTGGCCGGCTGAGGATGGGTGTATGCTAAATACATGGAATTGTTTAACCGAATCTTCAACCTTTCCAACAGCCACGAGAGAAGTGATCATTTTGATAGGACAGCCGGCTGTAACTAACGTTTAGGTGGTCCGTTGAAACATTACTATCGCAAAGCTGCCTGACTATTTTGACCTTATGGCGGTGGATCGCACGGCGGGAGGGGTCTGACAGTATGGCTTTGTTCGAACGAAAGCGCACAATTTATCCTTTGGAGACGAGGAAATGTACACGCTGATCATTTTGGTCATTGGTATCTTCATCGGCTGGAATCTGCCTCAGCCGCCTTGGGCCAAGATCTTTCAAGACAATGTCGTCGGCTTCGTGCGAACACTG
>JAAETJ010001078.1 GCA_024228495.1 bacterium
CTACCCCGAGGCGACCTATATAGGGATTGCGGATGGAGCGGACACAAATTGGCGCTTTCTGGAGCCGCATACCGATGCGCAGATTTTAGATTTTTATCATGCCAGTAGTTATCTCAGCGCGGTAGCTACTGCGGCTTACCCTGAAGATGAAGCGGAACAACAGCGTTATTTGGAGACGCTGTGTCATCAACTCAAACATGACGCGGGGGCTGCCGAGGCCATTCATCGCACCATCATCACCTTGCAACAGACCTCAACGCTCTCCCGCATCATCCGTGAGAATCTGGATGCTGCAGCCACCTACTTCAACAACCACAAACATCAAATGAACTATAGCGACTACCAGCAGAAGCATTACCCGATAGGCTCTGGCGTGACCGAAGCCGCCTGTAAGACTTTAGTCAAGCAGCGTTTGTGTGGGGCCGGTATGCGCTGGAAAGAAAAAGGCGCCGCCGTCATCTTGAGTTTACGCGAATTAGTCTTGACGCCTACGCGCTGGGAAC
>JAAETJ010001079.1 GCA_024228495.1 bacterium
ATTGTGTTAAGTCAAGACTTGACCATATAAACTTCAAAGGATATTTCAAAAATTCACTGCCGTGCCTTTATATTATGTTCTTATTGAAAAATAGCTTGACCATAAATCAAAGACCTGACCCTGTTGTTCTGTTGTTTCCTTTTTTGTATTACCCCAATACCATACGTTTCCATCTGATCAGCTCCTTCAGTTTAACCCTGTAATCAATAACTTATCATGGATACCAGGCCATTTCTATTGCTGCTTTCGCTTCGGCCTCAATTCAATCTCATAGCAAGTTGCCGTATAAGTCTTGCTTTGGATAACTAGGACGCTACCATTTATCTAATCGCAGACATCTTAAAAAGGGTAGCGTCCCCGAATGTTCCCCGAATGTTCCCCGAATGTTCCCCGAATGTTCCCCGAATGTTCCCCGAATGTTCCCCGAATGTTCCCAGGGCTGAAATTGGAACAAATCCGTGAAGATTCAATTAAGGCTAAGCCTCAATTCTGAATTGGATTGAAACGTATTTAGAGTGTGTGTTCTTTTGTTTTCTATTGTACTTTAACCTGTCCGTTCATTAGCATGGGGAGGAGCCAATCCCGTAGTTTTATATATTGATTCATCAATCCAACAAGTCATATGTTTATACCGATTTTCAATCCCTCGCCACCACCGTGTCGTAAAGACCATAGTGTGTCAGGCCATCGTGACTCTCGATACCTGTGTAGCGCAGTGAAGCATCCTCATAGCGACGGAAAGCGAACACCGCCTGGTTCATCTGCTCGGTGTTAAACACCCTCAGGCTTACGAGCAGGTGGAAATCTTTCACAGTCAAACCGGTTACTGTCAAAAACAACTCCGGTTCGAGTTTAGTAATAACGTCCCGCAGCGTATTTTCACGGAAGTCCGTCAAATACATAAACGCTGGAATACGCGTCGCAAACTTGATTAACTTCTCTTGAATCAATTTGCGTTTTGACTTGTACTCCCTTTCCTCGGAAGTGAGCTCTTTCTTCTCCTTTGCCGACAAGTCCTTGTCCTTTGCTTTTTTCTTGAGATCCGTAACCTTCTCGCTCTTGTTGATAATGGTCTCGATGATGTTATTGCCCAGCGCACGCCACCCTTCTATGCGCTCTACCGCTGCCATCGCTTCGGGGTTGTTCAGCACTCGACGAAGCGTGTCGTTGTCCACGTTCACCAGCAACGCACTTTCCCACTTGCGTGCCAGTAGAGTGGCTGAAGTACCCGCCATCGCGATATCGAGTATGCCGCCTGCATCAATCTGCGTCATGTTCGCGCCGTCGTAAGCCAGTACAGGCAGGAATGACACCAGGTCCTTGACCGCATTCTCCGGGTTCGGCTCGTTGGGTGACAGACCAATTCCGTACTCGGAGAGTTGCCGCAACGCACGGGTAGGCGCGAAGTCGAACACGAAGCAGGCAGGCTTCAGAATTTCCACCTCATTCGGGTTATCACCATTCGGATTCTTGATAGACCAAGGCGATTGCACACGAAACGCTGCCTGGAAATAGGTTTCCGGAGACTTGAGGTTGCGCAGCATCAAGATGGACGACCATTGCGGCACCGTAATACCGGTAATGAGCTTACCGCACGTCAGAGTGATGGTCTTGGTCTCAAAGCCACTACCGATGGCTCTGCGCACGGGCGGCAACGCATCCAGACCAATACCTGCCGATGCTCCAGCCGCGACGAGCATCTCGTAGTCATGCCAGAAGGTATTGTGCTTCTCCGCCAGCAAGTTTGCCATCGCGTGACAGGCCGCGACGTTTGGGAGAAACCATAACGAGTGCTGAAGATAAGGTAACAGACGCACGTCCGAATAAGGAAACGGCGGTCGCGTGCCAGTCTTGAGATGCTCAACCGCCTTAGATGAATGTCCGCCACGAATAATGTCCAGCCACTTCTGCACGTCGTTCTTGTGCTTGAACTGCGCCTCACCGCCCATGCCCGATGCCTCGAAGAAGGCGTTTAAGTCGAACTCATCGAACTCGCCAGCGCTGGCGACTGCGACCAACTCGTCTGGCATCTGGTAAGTCAGCAACCGCATCTGTGGTAATGCCCCATAGGGGTTGCGCTCATTCGGGTAGGCATTCGCGAAGGTTTCTTTGGCGCGCTGCTCGTCAGTATAAGTCCAGTTGAATATCTGCTCTTCGATGAACTCGCCAGTAGCCAGTGCCTTGAACGGGGTGCCGGAAAGATAAAGGTAAGCCTTGGTAGTGATGGGCAGAAAATCGGTTTCCTTCTCCAAAGGCTCCTGCAAATCGGCGATGCTCTCCTTTAATCGCTTGGCATCTTCCAGTCGAGCCTCCGTCCTGGCGATTTCCTCTTCCTCACCCTCGAAAAGTTCCTTTGCGGTCTCCCGCCACGCGCCGAAGTGGTATTCGTCGAATACTACAAGATCCCAATTTAAGGTGTGAAGCCATTCGTTCTTGGGTTTGATATTCCCAGCCGTATCGCGACCGAGCAGATCCTGGAAGGAGCCGAAATAGACGAGCGGCTTTTTGGTAGTGACTTTCGTCGGATCACTGTCGGAGTGGCGCGAGAGATACTGCCAGCCGTCGAAGTCCACATGTGATTCGAGGTCTGTCTGCCACGCATCCTCCACGGCGGGTTTGAAGGTCACCACGAGCACGCGCTTCGCTCCGAGTTTTTTCGCCAACTGATAGGCTGTGAAGGTCTTGCCAAAGCGCATCTTCGCGTTCCACAGGAATCGCGGCACCGCATGCATATCCTCCTTCCAGATGGAATTAAAATAGTCGTGGGTCTTATTCACCGCATCGGCCTGCTCGCGGCGCATGCTAAAGTCTTCGTTGTGCGTACCAGTTAACCGTTGGCCGGTGCGCAACTCGGTGAGCACCGTCTTCACGTCCTTGTCCGTACAGTGCATCCATTCCAGTTCGACGTTCTCAAATCCTTTTCTAACGAGCGCCGCGCGTACCTCGTGATCGGTGAAGATGCTACCGTCGTCACGCTCGGCGGGTTCGTTCAGTTCGATTTTGTAGTTCTTGATGGCGGCGGTTCTGAGCTGCTCGGAGACACGCTGCTTCACATTTCGCGTGGTCTGGCCTACCTTGAGGAGATGTTTGTGTGCAGCGTCAGCGATCGAGTAGGCATAGATGCGCGGTCGGGCTTGCGGCTTGGGTGCGAGGATTTCGTCGATGGTTTTAGTCATCACCACTCGCAGTGCTGAGATCCATTGGGCGAACAACCTTCTCGATGAAAGCGATCTCGGTCTCAGAGATGCCATATTTCTCGTATAGGTCTTCATCCGTCCAATGCTTGTTCCATTTTTGGGCGGGTACAAAGGTGTAGACCTTGCGGGTTGTGTCTTGTGATGGCTTATGTAGAAGAATCAAGAGACGCGTCAGCCTGCAGGAGAGATAGGATAAAGCGCTTTCTGCTTGTTTTTTAGAATTGAACGGGCCGATATACATGTAAGTCCACGACGAGATGCTTCCTGGCTCACCGATGAATGGTGTGCTGATAATCTTATGCGGGTAGGTGTCTTTATTGCCGGTACCGGGTGCAGCACGACCAATGAAGATTTTCCACTTATCGAAGATAGCTCGTTCCTTCTTGATTTCTGACCTTGCGACGTACCCAACGCCACCGTTCCTATGGACCTTTAGGTCATTTTCCGACTTCTTTTCTTTACCCCTAAAAGTACTTTCGAGACCAAAAGCTCCGATTGAGCTTACCAGATTCATGAACTTCTTTGTCTCAGGAAGCTCCAGACACTTGTCGCTCCCCGTTTCGACAGCAACAACTTTCTTGAGAATCGACAATCCCTCATTGAAGCGGATGAAAATATCGGCTCCTTCTTCGAGGAGTGGACGTGTTGCAGTCGAGACAGGCCAATCCTTGAAATGGGAGGTGACGCGGCAGGGCCCTGGATTGTCGTTGCTCCAAAGAAAATAGCAGACGCCACCTTTGAGACCAACACCGGGGAAGACGTCGGAAGCGGTGAGGTAATCGTAGATTGAGCGTAGGCGATCATCGGAGAGCATAGACTCGCGGAACTCGTCCAGACCCATGCCACCCGCGAACCACCGTGCCGGGATAATCATGCAAAGAAAGCGGGGGTCAAGCGCCTTAGCTTGCTGGACGAACTGATGGTAGATGGGACGCGCCTGCGTGCCGAATCCATCTGTGGTGAGTTGGTACGGTGGGTTGCCAATAATAACGTCAAACTGCATATTGCCTCCAAATAACTCGGTCACGCGAGTCTTGATGTCGTCAGAGTGGATGAACGCATAGGCATGGGTTTCGAACCCTTCGCCGCGGTCCAGTGTTTTTTTACTCGTACCGCAATGGGTGCATTTTTCGCCGACCCATACGTGTTCGGTGCGCTCAAACCAGATATTACCGCCTTCACTGTCAAAACTCGTGGCAATAGAGTGCTCGCCATTCGCGTGCTTCGAGCAATACACACTACGCCGCGCCAGCAGGCTAGTGAGCTGCGTTATGCCGATGCCGAACACCTGCTTCGTCAGGATGTGATTGACACGTTCTTCAAGATTCGGAAACTCGCCCGCCAGTCCTCTGGTTAGGCGGCTGGTGATCTCGCGCAGGAACACGCCCGACTTGGTGCATGGATCCAGAAACTTAACAGTTTTGTCGGCCCATAGGTTCGCGCCGCCGTTGTCGACCGCCCAGGCTTCGGTCAGCGTGTCAAGCATCCGATTGGCAAACTCCGGTGGCGTAAACACCTCGTCGTTCGACAGGTTCGCGATGCAGGTCAGTACATCCGGATTGCGACCTCGCAGGGCAAAACTAGCCTGCTCACTCATACAGCCTCCTCGGTGACATCGCCAAACGCGGCGGCCAGCTCACGTACCATCATCGGCGGGTAGGTCTTCTCCGGTGTGAATATCTCGTGCTTGCCGAGTTGAGAGAAGAGATCGTCCTCTGCACTGAAAGCCGATGAATGTGTAAGGTTGTCAAAGCGGAAGTCACGTCGCTGGAACTTGCCCTTGCCCAGATAGCCCCACTCGGCAAAGGTGATCGGCTGGTCGTCATGCGCGAGCATGGTCAGCGCATCACCATGCACAAGGTTCAGCGAAAGTACATACGATGCAACACGATAATGGTCGTCCGATTCTTCGATATCCAGGTACTCGGCCAATATTTCCAGCACATTATCCCGACACTCGGCGATATTGTCTGGCAACAGTTCGATGCCGTAGATGCACATCAGCGCGAGTAGCGCATAGTGCCGTTTTTCAAAATCGGATTTGCCGAATTTGAGTTCGACGGCAGCTAGCTTTCGCTGCAATATGCGAACAAGAAAGTTCCCACTTCCGCATGCGGGCTCCAGAAAGCGGGAGTCGATGCGCTCGGTCTCGCTTTTAACAAGGTCGAGCATCGCATCAACCATCCACGCCGGGGTGAATACCTCCCCGTGGTCAGCGACGCGTTGTTTTGATTTAACATGCTTTTCTTTCGATTCCACTTCTATTATCAATTCCAATTCGGGAAGACAGCCCTTTTAGCTGAGCCTTTCAATAACCTCAGTGGCTAATATCACCGCCACACCACCATGCTTAGCAAGTATGCCAGATTTAGACAAATCGTTCGCGGTTGCCCGTACAAGAAATCCATCTCGTATTGGAGGGCCCACCGAGCAGCCAGGGTGAGTGTCGCGGCCTTTCATTTGTTCGTAATAGGCCTGGCTTTTAGCATCGCGCACGCAAGGGTCAACTGCCTCGCCTGACATAACATGACATTTTTTATTTGGTCGGATGTCGGAACCCATTTGATCAAAGTCCACCCCCGTGCTGCCCCTGTGGGTGGCTATGTGCCGTCCAAAATGGCAATCCTGCTATTTTGTCACGTACTGCAATAAAGAGTGATTCCAGGCAATTGAGTTGGTTTTTATCCTGAATAACCCAACCAGCAGCAATCAACATCCGGTCGATTTCTTTTCGAGCTTTCGATTCAGGTAGCGTTTGATCAATCAACAATCGGACCTTTTAATTCCCTATTACTCCTGCATTGATTGTGTGGGAAAGGGATGGGTAATGCAACATCCCACCTGCTAGATTTGTGGAATTAGCAACTCCCTGTGCTGATCTCCATCAAAATAATGATCAACACAATTATTACCCTCACCCTGCCAGTCGACGCAGATAAAATCCATTGCCGCATAGGGCGTCAATAAAACGTGGTGCCAGGTGCCAGTATGGTAATTGATACCCTGCTGACCATTGGTAATGAAGGCCTGTA
>JAAETJ010001080.1 GCA_024228495.1 bacterium
AACCACCCTTGATCTCCTGACGAACGTCGCGATCAAGGGTGGTTGATATTAGCGTCAATTGTATCATCTGGATAAGCCATGCGAAAAGCTCGACATCAAGCTGACTGGAACCATGTCCTTTATGCCTTGTTTGCCATTGCCATTTTAGGTCTGTCATCGTTTGGTGGTCTTTTTGTTGAACGCTGGTCCTTGTCAAGCATCAAAACTACCGCCATTGAACGCACCTTGCTGTACAAAAGCACCTTGAATAACGCCATCAACCGCCTGCGCTATTTGCCATTGGTCATTTCTCGCCATCCCGTCATCTCCGATTTGCTTGAAAAACATCAAGGCCTTGATGATGCGCGCACCTACCTCTCGAGCATCAACACGGCGTCCAACGGCGCGGTGATCTATGTCCTTGATAAAACCGGCCGCACCATCGCCTCCAGCAATTGGCAACACGCCAAGAGTTTTGAAGGCAACAATTATGGTTTCCGCCCCTATTTCCAACAAGCACTGGCGGGAGGCGAAGGACGCCTGTTCGCCATTGGCGTGACAACAAAACGGGCTGGATATTTTTTCTCGCGGCCCGTTTATTCACGTCTACAATCCAACAATGTGCTTGGCGTCGTCGTCGTCAAGGTGGAACTGGAGCAGCTGCAATCCGAATGGGAAGAAGGCGGCGAGAACGTCTTTGTCACCAGCAAGGATGATGTGATCATTCTCTCCAGCAATCCCCTGTGGACCTATAAAACAACCAAGCCCTTGTCGATCAAAACACGAGAGAAAATTGCAGCGAGTCGTATATTCGATGAACAAAGCCTGGACCCTCTCGACTTTAAAGGGGTGCAACACCAATTTGCGGGGTCGGTGTCCATTAGCGGCGGGCAATATCATGCCTTTGCCGGCAAACCCGATCAAAACGGCCTGACAGTCTTTTATCTTACCGAACTTCGTGCGGCGAAAAACGCCAAATGGCTGTCGATGATCCTGCTGCTCACCGCCGGATTTCTGTCCTTGATGATTTTTCTTTATTTGCGCGAGCGAACGCGCAAACTGGTGCTCGACAAGGAGGCGCGTGAAGCGCGCCGCATCAGACGGATCAACGAACAACTGGAAACAGAAATCAATACCCGCAAACATGTTGAAAAAGAATTGCGCAATGCCCAAAAAGAACTCGTTCTGGCAACAAAAATGGCCGCTCTAGGCCGTATGTCAGCCGCCATTGCCCACGAAGTCAATCAACCAATAGCCGCCATTCGCACCTTTGCTGCCAGCAGTAAACTGCTGGTCCAACGTGGTCACAGCACAGACGCGGTACAAGCCCTTGACGATATTTCAAAAATGACCGAGCGCCTGGCGATCATCACAGGCGATCTCAAATTACTGGCCAGAAATTCCAACGAACAACATAGCCGCGTCGATCTGCGCGTGGCGATCGCCAATTCGATGAAATTGTTTAACGCAGAATTTAAAAGCTCAAAGATAGCGGTCACCAAGAATATTCCAGCGCATCCGGTTTGGGTTGAAGGCAGCCTGACGCGGATCGAACAAGTGCTGATCAACCTTATCCGCAACGCGCTGGACGCGATGAAAGACAGCACCAACAAACACCAACTCGGCGCTTCCTTGTTCATCGAAGATATGCAAGCGGTTCTACACATTGAAGATAATGGCGTCGGTCTTAGCAGCAAAGTTGCTGAATATCTGTTCGACCCGTTTTTTACAACCAAACCACTGGGCGAGGGAACGGGCCTGGGGCTGGCAATTTCCTATGGTATTGTGGAAGAAATGGGCGGTAAGCTAAGGGCGCGCAATCTGCCAAATGGCGGTGCCTCCTTCTCAGTCCGTCTTGGATTGGCACCAAAGCTTGTCGACCATAAAACACTGGAGATCACCACGTGACCAAAAATGTTGTGCTCATTGATGATGAACAAGCGATGCGTCGGTCGGTTGAACAATGGCTTGATCTTTCAGATTTTAATGTGCGCTCCTTTTCCAATGGCCATGAAGCTCTGAGGGAATTGTCCGCAGATTTTGATGGCGTTATTGTTTCAGATGTTAAAATGCCGGGTATTGACGGTATGGAAGTACTGGATGCGGTGATCAATATTGATACCCAAATCCCGGTCATTTTGATCACCGGTCACGGCGAAGTGGCGATGGCGGTCGAGGCCATGAAAAGGTCGGCCCATGATTTCCTCGAAAAACCATTTTCCCCTGAACGCCTTTTAGAGGTTGTTTCGCGCGCCCATGATCATCGCACTCTGGTGCTTGAAAATCGTCGTCTGCGCGGCAAGCTCGCCGATATTTCCGGCCTCAAAAAACGCCTCATCGGCGATAGCAAAGCCATCCAGGCACTGCGCAACGAAATCACCGACCTGGCCTCGACCAATGTCAATATTCTACTGCAGGGGGAAACAGGCACCGGTAAGGAAGTAATTGCCCGCGCCCTGCATGATTTCAGCAATCGGACCACAAACCACTTCACGGCGATTGACTGCGGCGCTATCCCCTCTGATTTGTTCGAGAGTGAATTTTTTGGCCATCAAGCAGGAGCCTTTACGGGCGCCATTAACAAAAAGATCGGCTTTTTCGAGCACGCTAATCATGGCACCATATTTCTCGATGAGATCGTCAATCTGCATTTCGCGATGCAGGCCAAGCTTTTGCGTGTATTGCAAGAGCGCCAGATTACCCCGGTTGGAGCCAACAAAGCGGTTGATATCGATATCCGGTTGGTGTCAGCAACCAATGAAACGATTGACAAAGCCATCAAGGAAGAACGCTTTCGCGCTGACCTTTATTATCGGATCAATACCATCGAATTATATGTGCCGCCTTTGCGCGAGCGGGGAGATGATGTGATCTTGCTGTTTGAACATTTCGTGCAGATTGCCGAACGGGAATTCAAGCGCGATGCCCCCGTGCTCTCCGCAAATGACCTTGCCAAACTGCGAAGCCATGCTTGGCCCGGCAATGTGCGAGAGTTGAAAAATATCGCCGAGCGCTTCACTTTGTGGCGCGGCACCGGTTACGCACGCATAAGCGAACTTATGCAAGGGGCCAAACCACATAAAGACAGTGCAAACTGCACGCTCAAAGATCAGATGAATAATTTCGAGCGCGATGTCATTGCCAGCTCTCTTGCCAAATATGAGGGAAATATCTCCGACGTTATGCTCGACCTTAGCCTGCCAAGGCGCACCCTCAATGACAAGATGGTCAAGTACGGACTGGCGAAAGAAAAATACAGCTGATCGGCAGTATCTCGCCGATCAGTCCCCTTTGTCAGCGTATTATTGCCGATAGTCGATAGCGTTATTTTTTCCCATTCTAATTTAATTACTTAATAACAATTGTTTACAGTTTGTTTACTAAGTTGGCCTGGACTTTGCTACTATATAAAATGGGCACACCGCCCGTCATCACTTTAAATGGGCACACCGCCCGTTATCACTTATTGTTCTGGGAGGAACTCATGAATAATCCAAAACGTAGTCTGGGCATTGCTCTCAGCGCCCTTACCGCTGCATCGATATTTTCCGTATCGATGTTTGCAACTGGCCACGCCAAAAAGGCCATGAAACCAAAGGCGCAAAACTTCATTTTGGCCACTGCTTCCACGGGTGGTACCTATTATCCCGTCGGCGTTGCCATCGCCACACTGACCAAGGTCAAATTGCAGCCGAAAAAGAAAATCGGCATGGCCGCCATCAACTCGGCAGGCTCCGGAGAAAATGTCCGTCTGCTACGTGAAAATGAAGCCCAGTTTGCCATCCTGCAAGGCCTGTTTGGTCATTATGCTGCAACCGGCACCGGCCCCGTAAAAGCCGATGGCCCACAAAAGAAACTGCGCGCTGTCACCATGCTTTGGCAAAATGTCGAACAATTTGTGATTGCCGCCAAACATGCCAAAACCGGTACCGTGTCTGACCTCGCCGGCCTCAAGGGCCAGGCAATGGCCATGGGCAAAAAGAACTCCGGCACCATCGGCTCCAACCGCACATTGCTCAAAGAGCTTGGTGTTGATATCGACAAGGACTACAAGCTCGTGCATGGCGGCTATGGCCCCTCTGCCAACGCTGTCCAAAACGGTAAAGCCGCTGGCATGGGAACCCCGTCCGGTGTTCCCGGTGGCGCTGTGACCAAACTTTTTGCTGCGGCCAAAGGCAAGGTAAAAATGCTGTCCTTCACTCCCGAACAAGCCAAAAAAGCTGATGCTGGCAAAGGCCTGTGGACCCCATACACCATCAAGGCCGGTACTTATCCTGGACAGGACAAGGACGTCAACACCATCGCTCAACCAAACTTCCTGGCGACAAGCGTCGATGTCAATGATGAAGCAGTTTATCTCATTACCAAAACCATTTATGAAAACCTGCCATTCCTCAACGCCATCCACAAGGCAACGAAAGCCATGGCCATTGAAAAAGCCATCACCGGCCTGCCTGTGCCACTGCATGCAGGAGCCGCTCGCTACTATAAAGAAATCGGCATCAAAATTCCTGAAATGCTGATTGCCAAATAGCTGTCTTGAAACCGATCGAGAGAGGGGGAGACCTCTCTCTCGACCATTTTGCTCCAACGAAACATGATTGAATGATCTATTACCAACCATGAACAACCAATCAGACTATAGCGATCCCCAATTTCTCACCTGGACAAGCGCTGGCCTCGGCGTTTGCTTGGCTATCGGCCATATCTGGATGAATATATTCGGCAATGTCTCGACCCTGCTGCAAAATGGTATTCACTTCGCCGGGTTTGCACTTTTGTGCTCGCTTGTCTATCCTCTCTCTCCCAAGACCTTTGCCAAATTTCCAGCCTTGCGCGCTCTTGATATCTGGTTTGGGTTAGTGGTAGCGGCTTCGGCGATTTATCTGGTGCTGGCCGAAGACGCCATTTACGCACGAGGGGTCCGCCTTGTGACGCTGGACTGGATTGCTGGCGTCATCACCATTATCGGCGCCATTGAATTTACCCGCCGCACAACCGGCTGGATCATCCCCATCCTGATCCTTATTGCTCTGTCCTATATCAGCTTTTGGGGAGCGCATATTGGCGGCATATTCGCGTTTGGCGGCCTGTCGCTCGAAACCTTGATGTTCCGCTCAATTTATGGCGACGACGCCCTGTTCGGCTCCATTGCCGGTATCAGCTCGACCTTTGTATTCATGTTCATCCTGTTTGGGGCCTTTTTGCTGAAATCGGGAGCCGGACAGTTCATTATTAATCTGTCGCAGGCGGTTGCCGGGCGCTTTGTAGGTGGTCCTGGCTTCGTGGCAATTTTGGCCAGCGGACTGACAGGGACCATTTCAGGATCCGCCATAGCCAATACCGCGTCCACCGGTGTCATAACCATTCCCATGATGAAAAAAGCCGGGTTTCCAGGGCATTTTGCGGCAGGCGTTGAAGCCTCGTCTTCCACTGGCGGGCAGTTAATGCCACCCATCATGGGTGCTGGCGCCTTTGTTATGGCCGCCATCACACAAATTTCCTATACGTATATCGTCGCCATGAGTATCTTGCCTGCCGTGCTGTATTTTGCCTCTGTCGCCTTTTTTGTGCGCATTGAAGCGCGGCGCTCCCATGCCAACCAGCAGGCAGAAGAAGATGCCCCCTCGCTCGCGCATGTCATGAAAAATGGCGGCCCATCCTTTATCATTCCCGTCACCTTGTTGATCACTTTGCTGGTCAATGGCTATACTCCGACCTATGCTGCAGGCTATGCAATCTTGTCCTGCGTTGCCGCCTCCTGGCTGACACCGCATCGCATGGGCCCCAAAGCCATTTTCGAAGCTCTGTTCCTTGGAGCCAAAAATATGATCATGACCGCCGTTCTGCTTTGTGCTGTCGGACTGGTTGTCAATGTCATCGCAACGGCTGGGATCGGCAACACCTTCTCCTTGATGATTTCAAACTGGGCTGGAGGCTCGCTACTCATCGCCTTTGTGCTAGTGGCGCTGGCCTCCTTGATCCTTGGCATGGGGCTACCGGTCACAGCCGCCTATATCGTGCTAGGCACCTTGTCTGCTCCGGCTCTCTATCAGCTTATATTACAATCACAGATGGTCGATTTGCTGGTTGCCGGGTCCGTTCCAGATACCGCCAAAGCCATTTTCATGATCGCAGTTCCCGACAAGCTCGCCGCCCTTGGTGCGCCCATGAGCCATATCGATGCCACGGCCATTGTTTCTCAGCTTCCTCTTGAGACCCTTGGCCTGCTCTATGACAAACTGTTTGATCCAGCCTTAATGCTCACCACTTTGCTGTCAGCTCATATGATCATTTTCTGGCTCTCGCAAGACAGCAATGTCACCCCACCGGTTTGCCTTGCTGCATTTACAGCCGCCGCCATTGCCAAATCGCCCCCCATGAAAACCGGCTTTTCAGCGTGGAAAATCGCCAAGGGACTTTATGTCGTGCCCTTGCTATTTGCCTATACCCCCCTGCTCTCGGGTGACTGGCTAAAAATGATGGAAATTTTTGTCTTCGCGCTGTTTGGCTTGTGGATATTGAGCGCTGCGGTCGAGGGCTATTGGGAAAACCGGCTGTCCATCATTCCGCGTCTGCTGGGTCTTGGCATCGGCATCGCCCTGATCTGGCCTGCCCCGCTGCTATTCCACCTGATGGCGCTGGCGGGGTTTGTTGCCTTGTTCGCATGGAACATCAAGTTCCCAAACACGGTGTCAAGCACGAAAGCTGCGTAATGGTCCCGAATTGCCATTCTCGCTATTGCTATGGCAAGCGCCGCTGTACACGTGCGTATTTTTGATCGGCACACCTATTTCATCACTTACTTACCTAACGATATTTCGTAATCCAGACAATATGACACCGATGATGAAAAATTGTGTGACTTCCCTTTCAATAGCCCATACCCTGTCTCCTTAAAATGAGTGTGTGAGAAGCCTGTAAGCACACTTACTTTTAAGGAGACAGGGTATGGGCTGGCTAAAGCCGTTTCCATCTGAAGACGGAAGTTTTAGACCAATTCTAAAAAATGAACAATTAGTGAAACAAACATGGCCCGACGCAAACGTGGTCAGCCGGTGAATGGTTGGCTTATACTCGATAAACCCCTGGAAATCACTTCGACCAGTGCCGTTAATGTGCTCAAACGTCTGTTTGATGCGCAAAAGGCTGGCCATGCCGGTACTCTCGATCCGCTGGCCTCTGGTGTACTGCCCGTGGCTTTTGGCGAGGCCACCAAAACCATGCCCTATGTCATGGACAGCGAAAAGAGCTATCGCTTCATGGTCCGCTGGGGGGAGCAAACCAACACCGATGACGCTCAAGGCAAGACCATCAAAACCAACGATCAACGCCCCTCAAAAAACGATATTGAAACCTTGCTGGATGATTTTTCGGGTGAGATCGAGCAAACACCACCCGCTTTTTCGGCCATCCATATCAAGGGTGAGCGCGCCTACAAGCTGGCCCGGCGAGGCGAGGAGGTCGTCATGCCCTCGCGCCTTGTGCGTATCGATGGCCTGACAATCACCGCGCAGCCCGATGCTGATCATTGTGAATTTGAGGTCGATTGCGGAAAAGGCACATATGTACGCGCTTTTGCCCGCGATCTGGGGCAAAAACTGGGCTGCTATGGCCATATAGTTGAATTGCGTCGAACGCGCGTCGGGAAGTTCCTTGAACCAATGTCGATTTCACTGGATAAACTGCGTGAGTTAAGCCATAGTGCCGCGGATCGAGAAGCATTACTTGCAAAACTGCTTTGCGTGGAGACCGCCCTGGACGACATCCCGGAGCTGGCCATAAACGCAAATGACGCCTTTCGACTAAAACAGGGACAATCCGTGCTGCTACGTGGCGCAAATGCCCCCATCATAACCGGAGCGGTCTATGCAACCTTGCAAGGCGAACTCATTGCAATCGGCGACGTCGAGCGCGGAGAGTTAAAGCCAACCAGGGTTTTTAATTTATAGATTTTCTCTTAGATAAATTTTAAAAGGAGTTCCGATGTCGATCACGAACGAACGAAAAGCCGAATTGATGAAAGAATATGGCATCAAGGATGGCGATACAGGTTCACCCGAAGTGCAGGTTGCCGTTCTCACCGAACGGATTGTCAACCTGACTGAACATTTCAAAGGCCACAAAAAAGACAATCATTCTCGTCGCGGCCTGCTGAAAATGGTGAGTACACGCCGCCGCCTTCTTGACTATGTCAAAGGCAAGGATGTTTCACGCTATGAAGGCTTGATAAAACGCCTCGGCCTGCGCCGCTAACTCAAAGGACTAATAGGAATTTACATGGTGTGTTCGCAAAACGTAACGCGCCTTCCCTACTTCCAGTGGTGTGTGACGCATTGCTAACACACCCTACATTGAGATGTTTCACCACCCGGCTAATCAGATTTCAGGGTGGGGCAACATCAAATACCAAAAAAATATCCGTAAGCTAGACCGTGCTCATTTGGCCAGGAGGCCCGAGCAATTTTAAAGACCGAAAGAAAACGATATGTTTGAAATACACAAAGAAGAAATCGAATGGGGTGGACGTACCCTTTCCCTCGAAACCGGCCGCATCGCCCGTCAGGCCCATGGCTCTGTGCTCGCCAAGTATGGTGACACCACCGTCCTTGCTTGTACCGTTTCTGAAAAATCAGTACGCCCCGGTATGGATTTTTTCCCCCTCACCGTTCATTACCAAGAAAAAACATTCGCTGCCGGTAAAATCCCAGGTGGATTTTTCAAGCGCGAAGGCCGCCCCGGTGAAAAAGAAACGCTCACCTGCCGCCTGATTGATCGTCCAATCCGGCCCTTGTTCCCAGATAGCTTCAAAAACGAAACCCAGATCATCATTACCGTGCTCTCGCACGATCTTGAAAATGATCCAGATATCGTCGCTATGGTCGCAACCTCGGCTGCTCTGACCCTGTCTGGCGTTCCCTTCATGGGCCCCATTGCTGGCGCACGTGTTGGTTATATCGATGGCGAATATAAATTGAACCCACTGCTTGGCGAAGAAATGGACGCAAGTGATCTCGATCTCGTGGTTGCTGGTACCAATGACGCCGTTTTGATGGTGGAATCTGAAGCACAAGAGCTTTCCGAAGAAGTGATGCTTGGCGCTGTTATGTTTGGTCACGAGAAATCAAAACCTATTATTGACATGATCATCAAGCTGGCTGAAAAAGCAGCCAAAGAGCCTTGGGATCTGGTTGATGTCGACAACAGCGCCTATACGGACAAGGTCGCGCAACTGGCCGAAACTGGTCTACGTGAAGCTTATGCCATCACCGAAAAAACCAAGCGTTCTGGCATGGTGTCTGAGCTGAAGAAAAAAGTTTTTGACGAACTGATGCCCGAAAAAGACGATGGCACCCAAGCTGTTCTTTTGGGCGACACGTTCAAATCACTTGAGAAAAAAGTCGTGCGCGGCGACCTCATCAAAACCAAAAAACGTATTGATGGCCGTGATCTCGTAACCGTTCGCCCCATCAAGGCTGAAGTTGGTGTGCTGGATCGTACCCATGGTTCCGCCCTGTTTACACGCGGCGAAACACAAGCCCTCGTGGTTACCACGCTTGGTACCGGCGAAGACGAGCAGATCATTGACGCGCTGGAAGGCAGCTATCGCAACAATTTCATGTTGCACTATAACTTCCCTCCCTACTCCGTTGGTGAAGCACGCCGCTTTGGTACGCCTGGCCGCCGTGAAATCGGTCACGGCAAACTCGCTTGGCGCGCTATTCACCCGCTCCTTCCGGAAAAAGAGAACTTTCCTTACACGATGCGGGTTGTTTCCGAGATCACGGAAAGTAACGGATCCAGCTCAATGGCAACCGTTTGTGGTACCTCGCTGGCTCTTATGGACGCTGGTGTACCGCTTGAACGCCCGGTCGCTGGAATCGCCATGGGTCTGATCATGGAAGGTGACGACTATGTTGTTCTGTCCGATATCCTTGGTGACGAAGATCACCTTGGCGATATGGACTTCAAGGTAGCTGGAACCGATCGCGGTATCACCTCCTTGCAGATGGACATCAAAATCGCTGGTATCAACGAAGAGATCATGCAGGTTGCGCTGGCCCAGGCCAAAGGCGGCCGCGAGCATATTCTTGGTGAGATGGACAAGGCTCTGCACGGATCTCGCGATCATGTTGGTGAATACGCTCCACGCATCGAAGTGATGACCATTCCTGTCAACAAGATCCGTGACCTGATTGGCCCTGGTGGTAATGTTATTCGTGGCATTTGTGAAGAAACCGGTGCCAAGATCAACGTCACCGACGATGGTACAGTTAAAGTGGCTTCCGCCAATTCTGCCAGCATCGAAGCGGCGATTGACGCCATCAACGGCATTTGCGCTGAAGCGGAAGTTGGTAAGATCTACAAAGGCAAGGTCGTAAAAGTCGTCGATTTTGGAGCTTTTGTTAATTTCTTTGGTCCAAAGGATGGCCTCGTGCATATCTCACAAATGGCCAAAAATCGCGTCAACAAAGTCACGGATGTGGTCAATGAAGGCGACGAAATCTATGTCAAACTGATGGGCTTTGATGATCGCGGCAAGGTACGCCTGTCGATGAAAGTCGTCGACCAGGAAACCGGCAAAGAAATCAGCAGTGATGACTAGTCCTGGTGCCAAAAGGAAGCTCTTTTGGCAAATCTAAATCTAAAAGCGGCCCTTTCAGCAATGATAGGGACGCTTTTTTTTCTTGATCGGCGAAATACCGTTCATCCTGGATCAAATACGAAATATCAGAGAAAGCATGAATAATCTACCCCCTCTCCCCATGAGAGAGGGGCGGGGTGAGAAGGTAAATTTCTAGCTTGTTTGATGATTTCGTACGATATATATCGATTCCATCTTTTTGTCGCGAGAGGATTGTCTGAATACGAACATGCTTATGGAAACTGCTCTTCTCTTTATCGCCGGTTTTTTTGGCGGGGCATTGAACTCGATAGCGGGGGGCGGCAGCTTTATCACCTTCCCCGCGCTGATTGCAGCCGGGGTGCCCGCCATCAGTGCTAATGCCACCAATACATTCGCGTCCATGCCGGGTTACATGGCTGGTGCTTGGGTATTGCGCCATAACATTATAAAGGCGCGTAAAAAGCTTCCCCTGACCGTGATCATCGCCTTCATCGGCGGCATTATCGGAGCCTGGCTTTTACTTCGCACTCCCCCGACTCGCTTTGTCGAGATCATTCCATGGCTTTTGCTATTTGCGACCATGCTCTTTATCACTGGCAGCAAGATTAATCAATGGATCGGGCATCACACCAAACATCATCGCCACGCTTCGATTATCGGCACCCTCTTTCTTTCAGGCCTCTTGCTGATCATATGTATTTATGGCGGGTTCTTTAATGCGGGATTCGGGATCATCGGCCTGTCTTATCTGGCACTGGCGGGCATGAGCGACATTCGCACGATGGCGGGTCTCAAGCTGGTGATTTCCAGCTGCGTTTCCAGCATCGCTGTGGTTTATTTCATCATGGAGAGCGCCATTGCCTGGCAACCAGGCCTCGCCGTTCTTGCTGGCACAGTCTCAGGGGGCGCCATCAGCGCTCATATCGCGCGCCACCTACCCCAAACAATTGTGAGAAACTTCGTCATCATCGCGAGCATTTGCATCACCAGCTGGTTCTTTTATGATGTCTATTGGAGAAGGTAATTTTTGGGCGGCAGCGCCTTAAAGATATAATTTGAAACCTGTATGGGAGGCTTCAAAGCCCAACTTCTCATAAAATTTTAGCGCATCGGAGCGCGTATTATTACTCGTCAGCTGAACGATTTTGCATCCCCTAATTTTTGCCTGATCAATCGCATACTGGATCATTAGCTTGCCCAGCCCGCGCCCCTGAAACTCTTTCGAGACGCGCACGCCCTCGATCTGGCAGCGCTTTGCACCCCTAAATGTGAGATTGGGAATGATGGTGATTTGCGCACAGCCAATCACCTTATCTGCCAGCTTGATAATCAAAACAGCATTACTTTGGGATTGTTCAATATCCGCAAAGGCCACGTCATAATCCGATCGCGTACTCGCCATTGATTGCTCCCGCAAGCGACCCAAAGGATCATCTGACAAAAGGGCTATGATCTCATCAAGATCTCGTCTTGTCGCGGTACAAAACTCATATTTTTCATCAGTTTCTGGGGCCATGGTCACGCTCGTTGAATTTAACTGTAATCCATAAAGACATAACGACCATGTCGCTATTCATCAAGACTGCATCAAGTCAGCAAGGCGAACGAGTTCGCTCGCAGCTCACAGCGAGCTCGGCGTGCTCATGACTAAGCATCATGCGCCCGACATCGGCCCAGTAAATGAAGGTAACGCGGGCCTTTGCCTATTTATCTGCACGTCTCGAAACGACAAGCAATGTACGGATATAATCGATGCGCCTTTGATCAACCTCGCGTATGGCTGCGGCCGCCGCCGCATTTACTATCGCCCAGGATCGCACCGCTCGCTCAAGCTGCTGATCACCTGTACCTGATACAATCAACAAGGTGAAGACGCTTTTCCAAATGGGGCAAGGCAAAACGAAAAAATCAGGAAGCGGGGCTCTCCGCATCCTGATCTTTCAGTGTATCCAGATGGTTAGTGACATCCTGGATTAGGTTTTGGCAAAACTAATATTTGCCAAGATTAATATTGCCAGCTGAAGATCCGGCCATGTGACGTACGTCTCACGCGTCTTGTCGGGCGACCAATTCTGATGCGGCGCGTATTGGCAGCGGGGCGGCGGCGGGCACTATAGCTGACATAGTTGCCGGCATATCCCGTATAATTGTCCCAGCTGGTACGGCGTGGACGAGAAGCTCGTGCATAGCGCTTTTTAAAGCCGCGTGACTTGGGTGTCGATCCTGCAATCTTGATACGGGTTCCTGCTTTTTTATATCTTTGTACCAACTTGAAAAACTTTTTCGCATTCCCGGGAGACAGACGCACACAACCGTGTGACGCAGGGTTGCCAAGCCGCCGGACAGCACCTGTCGCATGAATCGCATAACCGCCACGGAAAAATACCGAATGAGGCATGGGGGCATTATCATATTTCTTCGAATAATGTATTGAGGTCATATAATAGGGCTTGTAAGAACCGGTTGGCGTATGATGGCCTTTGGCACCGCTGGAAATTTTCCAGTTATGCTTGACCTTGCCATCCACCAGAATATTCATAGTTTGGGAACTCAGATTGATTTTAGCAACCAAACGTTCTGGAATTCTCTTTTTAACTGTTTTCTTTTTGGAGATTTTTTCTGGCTGAGCAGCTGGTTTTGCCATCTCAACAGCAGCAGGTGTTTCAGTCGCCGCTATTTTACCGTTTTTTTCAACCGTCAAAGCAGCCAGCTTGTATGATTGGCCGATATCAGCCTCTTCCGCCATCGCGGGTCTGGCCATAAGACACACTATAAACGTGGCACCTAAAAGTGCATAATTTTTACGCATAACATTCCCTAATTAAAACACTAGCTTCAATAAACCCGGAGTGTCTCTCAAACTTATTTTTTTCCAGAGCCCCAAAGGTCCTAAGTTCATATGACCGAAAATACAAAAACAATCGCCGCCACACAAGAAGAAATCTATGGTAAACTGGCTAATATTCACCTAGCAGATAAGGTTAATGGAATATGAACAAGGCCTATAGTTTACAAATGCTTAAAATAGTGGAAACAGCTTTTTACACTTGCGACCAATGGAATCGTATGGAGGAAGCACCAACCACATCATGATCCCTTGTCCCCTTCATGAAGATTATGGCATAAGAGCCCTAAGATGAATGTTGAAATCAGGGGATCAAGCAAACATGACGATTGAATTACACAAGGGTGACCTGCCAGATGGCATCGATTTTGGTTCCTCGGTAGCCATTGATACGGAAACACTTGGCCTCAACCCCATGCGGGATCGCTTGTGTCTAGTGCAGCTGTCATCAGGGGACGGCAACGCCCATCTCGTGCAGTTTGCCAAAGACGAGTATAACGCCCCCAATCTGAAGGCATTGCTGGCTGATGCGGATGTCTCCAAGATCTTTCATTTTGCACGCTTTGACATTGCCACGCTCTACCATCACCTCGGCGTCATGACCACACCGGTCTATTGCACGAAGATCGCCTCCAAACTAACCCGCACCTATACCTCCTATCATGGTCTGAAAGATCTGTGCCGCGAACTTGCTGAAGTCGAGATTTCAAAACAACAGCAGAGTTCCGACTGGGGCACCGACAACCTTAGCGAAGATCAAAAGAAATATGCAGCCTCTGACGTCTTGTATTTGCACAAGTTGCGCGATGAGCTTGAAATTCGACTGGCCCGTGAAAACCGCACCGAACTGGCCGCCAACTGTTTCGACTTTCTCCCCACAAGAGCCTTGCTTGATCTGCAAGGATGGCCCGAAACAGACATATTCTCTCATTCATAAGGAAGCGTTCGGGCATAAGGGAGCGTTCGGGCGGCCAAATATGCAGACATGCCGAATTCTAACCGTATTGATCGACTAAAAATAACTTGAATCCTCAAAGGAACCAACAGACCCGATATTATGCATAATGCCGCCCCACAATTTCAGTCTGCTGATCTTGCTGATCTTCCCAATATTTTGTCTAAGGAGGACCAACAAAAAGCCTTTGGAAAAGCCAAGCGCCACACTTATGCGGCCAAGGCGTTGAAATTTTTACTGCCCTTGTTGTCTCTTGGTATTCTAAGCCTATATTTTGTCCCCAATGGCTCCAACCCTGTTTCACTGGACCTTCCTGTGAGCATCGAGGGGATTGATCTGTCGAGTGAAGGTCTCAAAATGATCAATCCGCGCTATTCCGGGGGTAATGACAAGCTTGGCCGCTATAAAATTGAAGCGGAATATGCCCTGCAGCAGATCACCAAAACACATCTATTGGCACTGCATAAAATATCAGGCTTCCTCGAGCAGCCAAACAAGAAATGGATCAAAATGATTGCCAACAAAGGCAGTTATAATACCAAAAGTGAGAAAATGACCCTGCAAGGCAATATTCTCATCACCTCCAATCAGGGTATGGGAGTAAAAATGAAAAGTGCTGATATCGATATGAAAACGCAAACAATCACCACCGCTCAACCAGTGCACATGATACTAAATGAAAATACCATTGATGCCGCAGCCATGACTCTGTCGAGTGCACAAAAAAGTGTCTTGTTCAGTGGCGGCGTCAAAGTCTCACTACAAAAAAACAAACCACTGACAAAATAGGCCCTTGTTTGGGCCATGAAGAAAAGAGATGATGAATAGAATACTCCACAAGACAGGCAATCAAATGCGCATGAAACATCTAAATCGAGCCATTGCCATGAGCCTTGGTGGACACAAGGGGAGGCCGCTCTCCTTAGCCCGTTGGCTTGCTTGGCCGCTGTTTGTCTTGTCAATATTACTGTCTTTTTCAAACCTGAATGCTATTCATGCGCAATCCATTGCTGATAGCTTTGGCGGTTTTTCCAATAAGAATAACAAAGATCCCATCAAGATCGAAGCCGATACGCTTGAAGTCCTTGACGACAAGAAAATCGCCATTTTCAGTGGTAATGTCAAAGTCGTTCAGGGCAAGTTTCAGCTAGTCTCCAAAAAACTTGAAGTGACCTATTCCAGCGGCGCTGGCGGCAAGAAGGGAAAATCTGGCATCAAGCGCATTGATGCTACCGGCAAGGTGGCGATCACCACCCCCGACAACCAATCGGCGACTGCCAGCTGGGCAAAATTTGATGTGCTGGCAAAGATTGTCACCATTGGCGGAAATGTAGTGCTTTCACAAAGCGGCAATGTGATGCGCGGTGACACGCTCGTCATTGACCTCAATACAGGTCGATCAAAGTTCCGTACGACCGCCCCGGTAACAAGCGGTAAAAAAGGCAAGCGGCCCCGCATCTCTGGAGTGTTCTTTCCCGGTAAAGCCAAAGCTCAGGCCAAAGCCAAAAAAGCTGCCGGTAAGAACCAGACAAAAAAACCAGAGACACAGAAAAAAACTCAATCTACTAACAAACCTCCTCTTCCCTGGCAGAAGAAAAACTCGTCAGGAAATCAATAAGGCGAACTCAGAGGCTCAAGATTGGATTATGGTCCCGTCTATGCGACAATGACGTAGACGGAGCTCACACAGGATTTGCGATTATCGTGCTGAAGATATTATCATTTGGAAAAAAGGCTTCCCAAACGGGTGATAGCGGTGCGGATGCGTCCAACCAATCCTCTCCCCTTGTGCCAGTTCGCCACCAGCACGAACCCATTGCGGGAGAAGGCTGGTTGACGGTCCATTCGGTATGGAAATCCTATAAGGGCCGCCCTGTTGTGCGCGGCGCATCTTTATCAGTTGGTCGCGGCGAGTCTGTTGGCCTGCTTGGCCCAAACGGCGCTGGCAAAACCACTGTCTTTTACATGATCACCGGTCTTGTTGCTCCCGACAAAGGACAAATTCAAATCGATGGCCATGATGTAACGCTCCTGCCCATGTATCGTCGCGCCCGTCTTGGCGTTGGCTATTTGCCACAGCAAGAGTCAATTTTTCGCGGCCTCAGCGTTGAAAAAAATATCAACGCCGTACTCGAACTCGTTGAACCTGACAAAAAACGCCGACGGGGGCAGTTAGATGCCTTACTCGAAGAATTCCATATCTCCCATTTGCGCAAATCAAAGGCCATCGCCTTGTCGGGGGGTGAGCGTCGCCGCCTCGAGATCGCCAGAGCACTGGCCAGTCGTCCCTCATTCGTGCTGCTTGATGAACCATTTGCTGGTGTTGATCCCATCGCCATCAATGATATTCGTATCCTGGTGCGCCATTTGACCCAGCGCGGCATTGGCGTGCTGATCACCGATCACAGTGCCAGAGAGACCCTGTCGATCACCGATCGCACCTATATCATCGCCGAAGGACAGGTGCTCACGCACGGTACGCCTTATGAAATCGCCCACAATGAAGAAGTGCGACGTGTCTACCTTGGTGAAGATTTTATTCTTTAGTAACCATTTTACAAACTCCCAAGCTCCCCTTTTTCCACCTAAAAACCTCAATTTTACGCACTTTACTCCTGTTTTTTGGAGCATTTCAACCGTTTTTCCCGGCTCGATGGTCAGATGTTGTTGAGGATTTAGGTTTATAAGCGAAACTAAGATACAATCAAATGGCGATCTGATCTTCACTGACTCGAAAAGAGTTAGAGCAAAGATTAGAACAAAGGCACAATTCGCTCAGGAATAGGCAAGAGAATGGCACTGTCTGTAAAACTTGAATTTCGGCAAAGCCAATCGCTGGTGATGACGCCGCAGCTACAGCAAGCGATCAAGCTGTTGCAACTGTCCAATCTTGAGCTCAACGAATTTGTCAATGCAGAACTTGAGCGCAACCCCCTGCTAGAGCGAAAAGAGCAAGAAGAAGGCGCCCCTCTGGAGCCACAAGATGATCGCCCCGGCGACATCAGTGCCAAAGATCAGGACAAAAAGGACGGGAGCTCACAAGACGGCGATAAATCCGAGTCTGTAAACGAAACAACTGACAGCTTTAGTGATCTTGCAAGTGAAAGCGGCCAGCAAGAGCGTGTCTCCGACCTTGATAGTAATTTTGACGATGTCTACCCGGATGCTGGAGCTCTTGCACCATCGGCAGGGCTTGATAGCGGCTGGCAGCAGCTTGGCTCTGGTGGCGGACGCGGATTTGACAGCAGTGACAATAATCTTGAGGCCTATGTTGCCGAGACCATTTCACTGCGCGATCATCTTGTCAGACAATTGCATCTCACCATCAGCGATCCCGTGCAGTTGATCATTGGCCAATATCTGATCGACATGATCGATGATACGGGCTATTTGCGCAGTGACCTTGAGGAACTGGCCGATCAGCTTGGCACCTCGTTAGAAGTTGTTGAACGCACCTTGCATGTGATGCAAGCGTTTGAACCAAGCGGCGTATTCGCCCGCGACATTGGCGAATGTCTGGCCATTCAGCTTTATGATCAAGGTGATCTCACACCGTTGATGCAAACGTTATGCGATCATCTTGAGCTTCTTGGCACCCACAAGATCAAAGAATTGAAGCGGGCTGTCGGGGTTGATATGGACGAATTAGGCGAAATGATCGCCCATATTCGCCAGCTCAATCCAAAACCTGGACATGAGTTTGATCAAGCAATGGTACAGCCAATTGTACCCGATGTGTTTGTGCGCCAGATCAGCAATGGTGGCTGGCATGTGGAATTGAATAGCGAAACGCTACCGCGCATATTGGTCAATCGCACCTATTATACCACCGTCTCAAAGGGCGCTCGCTCCTCAGATGACAAAACCTATTTGTCTGAATGTCTCAATACCGCCAACTGGCTCACAAAAAGCCTTGATCAACGCGCCCGCACCATTTTGAAGGTCGCCCAGGAAGTAGTACGCCAGCAAGACGCGTTTTTTGTCCATGGCATTGAGTATTTGCGCCCGCTTAATCTCAAAACCGTCGCCGAAGCCATTGAAATGCACGAAAGCACTGTCTCTCGCGTTACTTCAAACAAATATATCGGCACGCCGCGCGGCGTCTTCGAATTGAAGTATTTCTTCACCTCGGCAATTGCCTCTTCAGAAAATGGTGAAGCCTACTCCTCTGAAAGCGTGCGCTACAAGATCAAGCAATTGATCGATGCAGAACCTGCTACCAAAGTGCTGTCCGATGACAAAATCGTCACCTTGTTGCGCGATGACGGGGTAGATATTGCACGGCGCACTGTCGCCAAATATCGCGAAGCCCTGCACATACCCTCCAGTGTGCAACGCCGCCGCCAAAAGAAAATGGAACTGGCGCAAGCTGGTTGAGACCCCTTGAAGGTCAATTTTTCTAGAATCCCGTCCCCTCAGAAAAATACCAATCAAAGTACCATACTACGGGGCCATTGGGATAATTATCCCATGATCCCAAAAGGACTCTCCCGCCTAAACCTCCCCCTGGGTTACCTTTCTCAATGGAACAGTTGGAATAATTCCCGACAATCCCCATTGCGTTCTCTCCTGATCGTTATACATACCTAGTAGGATTGATGGGTTCTAAACTTGACGCAGCGGGGAGCTTATTGGATCATATAAGAATGCGGATTAATAACTTAAAAAGTGATTTTTTGAAATAATCCACAGTTAGTGAAGGATTTAAGGTCAAAATTTGATATGCTCATATAAGACAAGACCTTGATGATTCGACCTTGACAGATCCAAACAAGGTTTGGTCTGATCAGATACCATTTTAAGGGAGGGTGCCATAGAATATGACAATACAGATAACGGGTAAAAATCTGGACGTTGGCGATGCATTACGAGAGTATACAGAACATCGCATACACGAAATGTTGGAAAAATATGTAGGAAAAAGCTTTCCAGGGCATATTCGTATCGAGAAAAACAAAAACGAGTTCAACACCCATTGTTCGGTCGATCTCTGGTCAGGATTGTCCCTTCATTCTCAAGGAAACTCAGACAACGCTCATACTAGCGTTGATATCGCCCTTGAGCGTCTCGACAAGCGTCTTAGGCGTTATAAAAGCCGATTGCGCGATCACCACAACAATCAGCATAATTCTGCCGCTGAACTGGCAGCAACCGATTATCTCGTGGAACATGAAGGTGTAGACGAAATAAATTCAAAGAACCTCAACCCCGTTATTATCGCTGAAAAACAAACGATTATACGCGAATTGACGGTGAGTGATGCCGTTATGGAACTCGATCTTGCGAATCGGCCCTTTCTGCTCTTCAAAAATGCCGCGCATGGGCGTATAAATGTGGTATACCGTCGCGAAGATGGTAATATTGGATGGATAGATCCGGGCACATTGTCGCAGTAAGGTCAAAATTCACACGCTATAGTGTTTTGACAAAAATCTGATGCGAATTTTTCTCTATTGCGAGCCGTAGTTACGGTTACAGAGAACTCGATTGGTCGCTACACGGCCTGGCTCTGTATCGTATTTGACAATGATAGATCGCGAAATCAAGACGGCACTGAGTCAAATGATTGGTGCTCTGTAACATGGGACGAAACTTATGGATCTTGGTAATCTCATTTCAAGAGACGGCATACTCCCGCTCCTTAAGGCCAATAGCAAGAAACAGGTCCTGCAGGAACTTTCCAGTCAGGCCGAAGAATTGACCGGTCTTGATCAACGTGACGTGTTTGATACTTTACTGCAGCGTGAACGCCTCGGCTCCACCGGTGTTGGTCATGGTATTGCCATACCTCATGGCAAGATTTCCGGTCTCAAGCAGATCATTGGTCTGTTCGCCAGGCTGGACGATCCTATTGATTTCGATGCCATCGATGATCAACCCGTTGATCTGATCTTTGTACTGCTGGCCCCCGAAAGCGCCGGCGCCGACCACCTCAAAGCCTTGGCCCGCATCTCACGTCTGCTGCGCGAACCCTCCGCCATAGAAAAACTGCGCGTCACCAAAGACCGCCACGGCCTGTACGCCATCCTCACAGAACCAGCCGCGGCTGCCTGACCTCACTCGTGAGTGAGATCAAACAGATCTAGCGCGACAGCGTTCGGTCAGCAGGCCAGGTGATCGTATAATCGAGATTGATCGACTTCTTGTCGCTCGGTGGCAAACGAAAATCCCAGGCGAGAATGCCGCGCTTTTCCTTGATATTCTGGCGGCTGGGCGTTGTACTGCTAGGCAATAGGCGCACAACAACTTTTTCATTTACGGAAAATGGAATTTGATCAATCACTTCCACATCAATCGCTGTTTGATGTAGATTGGAGATCTTGATAATGTAGCGTCGTTCATCGGTCTTAGAACTGGTAAAAACACCAGCTTGTCCCTTGGTGCGTTTGACTTCAGATCGCACCACCTTGACCGCATCATCTCCTCCGAACCCCAGTTCATACTCATCACCGGCATTGACCAACTGCATATGACTATTGCCCGTGAAGGTGCCGTCTCGATAGAGAGCCACAGATCCCGGCAATAGCGGTGTAGCCTTCTTATCATGAGTGAATTTGGCATAAAGAAATGCAGTTGTGTTGATCTTGGGAACGGCCTTTATTTTCAGCATCGGATCAATATAATCGCTGCTGATGGCCACTTTTTTTTCATCTCCCGTGGGCAAAATACTAATCAGGCCCGGTATATCAAAAACTGCCTGGAACGCATATTGGCGGATACTGGCACGCCGCTGACGAGCAAATACACGCTTCTTTTTTTGCTCTACAACCGGAGCTGGAGCTGCTTCCATCGTGTCTTCTGATCTCATTTCGTTGCTTACCCCGCCGCGCTCCTTGTCACTCAAATAACTGGTTGTGGTAGGTTTGGAGGCAGGATAATTGGTCACCAGGTCAAGCCGCTTTGGATGCAAAACAGCTGCCTGCGCTCCTTTTTGCGGACTGGTGGTCGATAGGGAAAGCTTGACATTGCTCCAGTCTTCCCCGGACCACTGGCGAATACCCGCCCGCCTTGATAACGCAAGTGATGGCTTGGCTCCCTTTTCGCCCGTTGTCAGTCTCGCATCATAAAAGGGGCGCCACGAGGCCTCACGCACCTGATATTTGATTTTCAGCACCCCGGACATCTGGGCATTGGCATGAACGGCCACCCGTACCTCCATCTGGCGCTCTTTCTTGGGAGGTTGCTCTGTCAGGCGCTTTTTCAGCTTGGCAATATCCTTGGCTTTTTCTCGTTTCTGCCTACGATATTTGAGAATGAGATCGTCGGCCACAGCCAAACGCGTACCAATCAGATCAAAAATCTTGCCCCAGTTCTCAACGGAAAACAGACCAGCTCCCCCCCCAGCGCCTTGTTTGTCAAACAGGCTGCCAGGTGATTGCCCTGGCAAATCGGTCAAGCGTTCCATCAAGCGGCGCTGCGTTTGTGCGGCACTGATACGCGATGTCAAAAGCGTCATATCATCACCCAGTTTCTCGATAATATCTTCCAACTGCTTGCGCTCACTTTTATCAAGCACGCCCTCTTTGTCTTTCACATTGACATAGATACGCTTGCTATCGACCGACCCGATCTCAAAACCTTTTTCTCCCGCTCCCTCAACCCGCAGCGAGCCGGGAATCAATCTCTCGGGCAAATCTTGTAGCACGATGGTTTGATCTCCAGCTGGCAGCTCAATTTTCGCGATGCGGACAATTTGAGCACCAGAAGGGAAAACAGTGACTTTTGTCACCGCCGACTTGACGAGAATCTCGGCCGCCTGTGCAGAACTATTCATCATCAGAAGAAAAAGCGAAAAAACCAAAACGAAAAAGCGAAATTGCATAATAAAATCCTTTTTTATAACCAATTACGAGAATAACGCAGATTAGTTATTTGCCAAATAAATCAGGCCGATATATGATAGTAAACAAGTTATCTCCGATATATCATTCTATGGCACTAAATTTGCTCATACAGTATTTGTGATGGCAAGAAACACTAGAAAACTGTGCCATTTGTATCGATATGGGTGAATTTGACCCGGAGATCAATCACGAGACTGGAATTTTTCTTCCCGTGATCTGTTTTCGAGAATTGTGACGTGTAGAGAGTATGTGCGCTGCTTCGAAGTAGCGCGTGCGAGGAAAAGTTAGATGGCAAAAAAGTTCAGTACATCCGGTCTCGCTGGATCCACTAGCAAGAAACGCCGTCAAAGCAAGCCTCGGCAGCGCAAGTCCAAATCAACCCCGCAGGAACAGGAATTGATTATATTGCCAGCAATCGAGGCAACAAAGACCACACCAAAAGCCAGCACCTCTTATGAAAAAGCCAAGGCCGCAAAACAGTCTGTGTCGCCGGGCGCTACCTGTAAGCATCACAAGGGTTTTGCACTTGAAGAGACTTTTGACAAGGCGTCTACTTCTACAAAACGCACTCAAAAAAAACAACAGAGCATCTCGCAAAATGAAACGCCCGGCGAAGCCGTTGATTATCTGCCCGAATATCGCTCACAGACAAATGGGCTACGAGAACTATTGTCGACCATCGATCCACTTGATCATACCTATCCCCCACATGCCAATCCCCAACAAGGGCCCCTCTTTGACGCTTATCACACAGAGACTGCCATGCACATTCCCCACTCAAGACCAGGTATTCCCGTATCCCCCGACCTTCCCATAGGCCCTACCAGATGGGGGGTGTATTTTTCTGGAGCACTTGGTGCGGTGGCGATGCTATTTGTTTCCGCCCTGGCCTTTTCTCACTTCACATCACCAACTGGTATCGACTGGACCAAGGCACAAGCAAGAGCCGGCGAGACTTATTCGTGGATTGTTGCAAGCCTGTCAGCCAAACCAGCCTACCAATATGCTGAAAGAGAATCTATCGCCCCTGACGTGTCTGATCCACTGGCTGGTATGGCTGGTCTTGACGAAACCCAGGTGGCAACCACTTCACGGATCTCAACAACAGCCGCTTCACCCAAAAAAGGTACCGTCAATACCCCGACGGCCAACGAAATCTTCATGACCCCCGAAGAGCTGGAAAACCAAATCAAGGCTTTTGAGAAGCGAACCGGTCGCAGCCCAAAAAATCTGTTTGCCGTGCGCAAAACAGCCCAAAAATCACCGACCACTACAAATGCGCGCACTAAAGCAAAGCGTGCCCCTCAACCTCGCGGCTTCGAACAGCTCGTCGTCATCCCCGCTGCCAATATCGATCCGGATATGGAAAGTCAGATTTTCAAGCGGGCCAGCAGCTATCTCAAACAGCGCGATATCAGTTCAGCGCGCATGATCCTGCAATATGCCGCGACCCTTGGCAGCGGTATTTCGGCCATGGCTCTGGCCGAGACCTTTGATCCGAGCTATCTCAAAGGGGTCAATTTACATGATGTCAGAGGTAGCCGCGCAGACGCGCGTAAATGGTATGATATGGCAGCCCGCCTTGGCATTAAAGAAGCCAATGCCCGCCTGACGGATTTGAAATAACTACCATCGGACGAATTTATTTTCTATGGAGATGCATTAACCGCCCCTTGTTTCGCCAAGAAAATTGCTTATGAGCCTGTCTCCAATCTGCTCCGCGATGGATTCCATTTCCCTGTCCGTGCATTTCCAGCCTTCATCAGACAAATGGTAAAGTGGCTTATCGATTTGATGCGCCAGCAAAAATCTCACTCTGAATGAGGTCGGTGGATGGGTATTATCCAATCTTGAGAGTTCTTTTGTATTCGCGCGCGCCACACGGTCCCGTTCGCGTTGCGGGATGGCATTGAAAAATTCGCGCTGTTTTTCGAAAATTACACGGCCGGACTGCTCGGTCGAATAAACATTCTCAAGCAAAAAACGGTGTATCTGCGGTCCAAAAGAAACCTTGTTCAGACTTTTGATCATCGCCTTTGTGCCTACCAGGGTCGTCGCCAGGTAATCCGCGTAATACTCTGCTTTTTGATGATCGTGCCACAAGAAATGCGCAAGCGTGGCCTGCAAGAGCGCCATGGGCCGCGAGATCAGCCACATCAACATAGCAATGGGGCCACCGGTGCCTGGTGAAAGAAAAAACAGCCACTCGCTCAACGCATTGAGGGCAGATCCAATCCACCCCCCCTCTCCGCATCGCCGTTAACTCCGTGAGATAACTCATGAGCGATGACCGCAAGCCTCTCTTCGTGATCAAGTACATTCCATAATGGCAGACCTATCGTCAAAACAGGGTGCCGGGACCACCCGGCAAAGGAAAAAGACGCATTGAATTCCTCATTGATCACCAGATAATCTATTGGCCGTCCTCCCAGTTTCTCATTCATCTCATTGATGACGCGAAAAAACACAGGGAAGTCCTTCGGCGAAACGCGATTGTCCGGTACGCGTGGAACTCTCGGACGCAAAAGCCAGACTAGGCCAAATGCGGTACAACCCAGCAATATGAGAAGAAAATTGGGCCATTCCAATGTGATGAGATAGAACCCAAGGACAATCATTGCCCCTGTCAGCAAATGAACGGTCGATGAAAGTGCGAGAGTCAATAGGTAAGAAAAGGACCAGCTGGGCTTCAGCTGTTCGGGCATCCTGGAGACCAGCGTATCAAACAGTTTCGCGCCCTGCCTCTTGCCAAGTTTCAGGTAAATTTTCTCAAGCAGGTTAGCATCTTTATCGGAGACAGCCTGCACAACTCCCCAACCACAATTTTCGCACCAGTTCTGGAATGGTTTTTCTATTGGATTTTGCTTGCCACAATCTGGGCAATCAAATTCACCTTGGGTTGACAGAAATTCCCCTTTATCTAACCCGTGAGGCGATGGAGATATCGCGCATGACATTGGCTTCGAGCTCTTTTTTGCGGACCATATCTTCCAGCGCATCGCGAATAGACAGCATACCAACCAGCTCTTCGCCGTTCATAACGGGGAGATGGCGGAAGCGGTGTTGATTCATCAATTTCATGGCACGTTCCATCTCATCATCAAAATTGCATGTGATGGGATTAGGCGACATCAACTCCTTCACCAGCATAGTCATAATATCACAATTGCGCATGGAAAAGGCCCGCACAATATCGCGCTCGGACAATAAGCCAACCAACTTGCCTTTTTCATCGACCACCGGCATGGCACCAATTTTATTGGTAGCAAGCAGGGTCGCCGCCGATTTCACGCTATCTTCGGGTCGGCAAGAGATCAATATGGGCTGATGCCCGTCCAGATAACTATTAATGGTCATTGCGCAAATTTCTCCTTGAATTGGTAAATGTCGGCAAGATCCAACACCCCCGCAAGAGAGGGGCGATCTTTTCGAAATAGCGGTCATTTCCCGCTACACAGCAAACTCATTGATGCGTCTGATTAACCTGACATTCTTATATCATGATATTCTATAGTGACAGTTTGCCACATCTATCGCCACTTGTCCAAAGACAAATCTCATCCCAGATACATATCTTTAATGGACGCCCGTATTGTTGCCTCACAAAGTCAGTAAAGTGCGCGTGGCATCTTAACGCTGAGCACAAATTTTTCGCGTATTGAGTAGTTTGGAACTTGACAAAAACCCTCCTCACATATACATAGCCGAACAGTTGTTAGCACTCACTAATGAGGAGTGCTAATCGCACCAGCGAGCCAATGGCCCCCTGCATCGCACGGAACTCTTGCCAAAAATGCAAGAGCCTTCGCGAGGTCAAAACCATTGTCTCGATGAAACTGACCCGCATTAAAACTTAAACCGGAGTAGAAAAACAATGAAATTTCGTCCCCTTCATGATCGCGTCGTTGTACGCCGTGTCGACGAAGAGCTGAAAACAGCAGGCGGCATCATCTTGCCTGACAGCGCAGCAGAAAAACCTCAAGAAGGTGAAATCATCGCCGTTGGTGCCGGTGGACGCGATGAAGGCGGCCGCATCATCGCTCCAGACGTCGAAGTCGGTGACAAAGTGCTGTTTGGCAAATGGTCAGGCACAGAAGTCAAGATCGATGGCGAAGACCTTCTGATCATGAAAGAAAGTGACATTATGGGCGTGATTGAAGGCTAATCCTTCTCCCCCACCAACAAAAAACATACCGGTCTCATACAGGCACCAGCCGATAGACCCAATATAGAGAGAATATAAAAATATGTCTGCTAAAGAAGTAGTATTTGGAACTGAGGTCCGCAACCGTATGTTGCGCGGCGTCAACATCCTTGCTGATGCTGTCAAAGTGACCCTGGGCCCTAAAGGCCGCAACGTCATTATCGACAAATCTTTTGGCGCACCCCGTACCACGAAAGACGGCGTGACTGTAGCCAAAGAAATCGATCTTGAAGACAAGTTCGAAAATATGGGCGCTCAGATGCTGCGCGAAGTTGCGAGCAAAACCAACGATGTTGCAGGTGACGGCACCACAACAGCAACGGTTCTGGCTCAGGCCATCGTTCGCGAAGGCCTCAAATCAGTTGCTGCCGGCATGAACCCAATGGATCTCAAGCGCGGTATCGATAAAGCTGTTATTGAAGCTTCTGCAAACATTGAGCGCGCCGCCAAAAAAGTCAAAGACACCAACGAAATCGAACAGGTCGGCACCATCTCCGCTAATGGCGAAGCTGAAATCGGTCAGATGATTTCTGAAGCGATGCAAAAAGTTGGCAATGAAGGCGTCATCACCGTTGAAGAAGCCAAAAGCCTCAACAGTGAACTCGAAGTCGTTGAAGGCATGCAATTCGACCGAGGTTATCTGTCTCCTTACTTCGTCACTAATGCCGACAAAATGCTCTGCGAAATGGAAGATGCTTACATTCTCATCTTTGAGAAAAAGCTCTCCAACCTGCAGGCCATGTTGCCAATCCTTGAAGCGGTTGTGCAAAGCTCGCGCCCTCTTCTCATCATTGCTGAAGATATTGAAGGCGAAGCGCTTGCGACCCTCGTTGTCAACAAGTTGCGTGGTGGTCTGAAAATCTGTGCAGTCAAAGCTCCTGGCTTTGGTGATCGCCGTAAAGCCATGCTGCAGGATATCGCGATCCTCACCGGTGGCCAGATGATCTCTGAAGATCTTGGTATCAAACTCGAGAACGTCACCCTCGAAATGCTCGGCACAACCAAACGTACGGTCATCAGCAAAGACGAAACAATCATCGTCGATGGCGCTGGCAAGAAAAAAGATATCGCGAGCCGCGTCACGCAGATCCGTGCGCAGGTCGAAGCAACGACATCTGACTATGACAAGGAAAAACTGCTTGAGCGTCTTGCCAAACTGGCTGGCGGTGTTGCTGTAATCCAGGTCGGTGGTGCCACCGAAATCGAAGTGAAAGAGCGCAAAGACCGCGTTGATGATGCTTTGAATGCAACCAGAGCTGCTGTTGAAGAAGGCATCGTGCCAGGTGGCGGCGTGCAGTTGCTGCGTGCAGCAAGCTCCATCAGAGTCGAAGGTGATAATCCTGACCAGGACGCTGGTATCAACATCATCCGCAAAGCACTTGAATCACCAATCCGTCAGATCGCTGAAAATGCCGGTGTGGAAGGTTCCATCATCGTTGGTAAAATCCGCGAACAGAAAAAAGCCAGCTATGGCTATGATGCCCAGAACGATAAATATGTCGACATGATCGAAGCCGGCATCATTGATCCAGCCAAGGTTGTCCGCACAGCTCTTCAGGATGCAGCCTCTGTTGCTTCGCTGATGATTACTACCGAAGCCGGTGTTGCAGAAGCTCCAGCCCCTGAAGGCGCTGGCGGCGGCGGCGCACCTGACATGGGTGGAATGGGCGGAATGGGTGGAATGGGCGGCATGATGTAGCCCGCCGCTTCAATCGTTAGAACAAATCAAAGCCCCTCACGGTGAGAACCGCGAGGGGCTTTTTTATATTCGCTTATTCCAACTCGATATATTTTTATGCCGCTTGTCTTCATAAATCCCTATTATCATATTAGCAGACAAGGAAAGCATCAAAATTCTAAGTAGATGGAGCTTTAATGATGGAACTGGTTGGCCAACTAATCAACTCACTTGGCATGGGGGGCCTAATGGCGCTCGGTGCCGCGATTATCGTACTACTCCTCGCCCTATTCCTGCTATTCAAACCAAAGTCCCGCCTTGCTCGGCGAGGACAAAACACCGAAATTGAGCAGCTGATCCGAGCCGGGATGTCTTTATCTCAGGGCTAGATCATGGACCTTAGCTCACCTAAAATGGACAGGGCGCGGTAAAACTCACCCGTTCACCATTGCCTGGATGAAGAAAGCTTAGATCTCGAGCATGCAACATCAAACGAGGGGCGGCCTCACTGGCGCTTTGGTGAGCATAAAAGCTATCCCCCAATATAGGGTGGCCGATGCTGGCCATATGCACGCGCAACTGGTGCGAGCGCCCGGTTAGCGGCGTCAACCCTACCCTTGTGTGATCACCCTCAACACCTATGACGCACCAGCTCGTTTGTGATGGCCGCCCCGTCTCAAAATCGACTTTCTGACGCGGGCGATTGGGCCAGTCACAAGTCAGTGGCAGATCAACCTGCCCCTTAAGCTCGCTCATATGCCCACAAACAAGCGCCTCATAGGCCTTGTCTACGAGACGGCGTTCAAAGCCGATCGACAGATAACGGTGAGCCTTCTCATTTAGTCCCATAAGCAGCAGGCCAGACGTGCCCAAATCAAGGCGATGAACCGGTTTGGCAAAGGGAAATTGCGATTGCGCCCGCAACTCAAGACAATCTTTATGGGCGGCAGGTTTTCCCGGTACGCTTAGCAAGCCCGCAGGTTTGTCCAATAGCAATACATCCTCATCTTGATGAACAATATCAAGATAAGGTGCCTGCGGTGGATCATAGGTAAAATCGGGCGGCGGCCCCTCTGGGAGCTGAACGAGGGGAAGTTGAACCATATTCACTATCGCTTGCCACCGTCTCAATTTGGGTTCTCAACTACAGATCGCCAGTTGTGCCAGCGACCATAATCTCCAGCATCTTTTGATTGACGCCAATAACAGTCTTGACGATGTCTTTGGATACCAGCGTATTGTCGACAAGGATATCCAGATTAAGCATCATCAGCCAGATCTTGCCGCTTGTATCTTCCACCATGGCTACCCGGCAGGGCATATAGGCGGCATAGAGTGGGTTATTGTGAACAATGGCTTTGGCATCCGAAAGGTTACAGAACTGGAAAATTGCCAGATAAGGCGTTTTCTCACCCCGCTTCTCCAAGGCCCTGGAAACATGCTGTTCGCCAACAAGACGCATATTGAGCTCAACCGCCTTGTTACGCATGGCGACAATGGCTTCATCCCTGGAGATACCAGTGCCAAGCTCCATCTTGGCCACCGTCTGGGTAATTTCGCTGACTCTTGCTCCAGGCACTACCTCCTGACTTGGTGCTTTGGCGATGTTAGTCTTTTTACTTTTGACGGCAGGGTTTCCTTTGGCCAGAATGCTCTTGCCACCAGGCAGCGTCGCTGATATTGGCTCTGTGACATCATCAAGGGTCGAGAGATAAGCTGTAAGATTGAGCATATCTTCCTTCTTGGGAAACATCTCATCAAACAAATCATCTTCTGGATCATCATCATGGACACGATTGCGCGCTTTGAATCGCTCGATCGTGTTGATAATATATTTGGTTTGCTGACCCGCCAGCGCCGGAATGCCTTTTTCGGGTTTGCCATAACCAGTACGGCGATGGCAGCCCTTACATTCCGAATTAAAGATTTCCTTGCCTTTGGCCTTGTCACCCTTCGCATGATCCACATCAAAGCGCGGATCGTTACGTAGATCAATACCCGCCAGATAGGTAGCAATATCCTGGATATGCTTATCGGTCATTTTATGAATACCAGAGGTGGTAACCATGCCCGCATTTTTGCGTTTCTTCGAGCGATACTCGGTTAAGATCTTGACCAGAAAACCGGTGGTCATACCAGCAATACGCGGCGATTTGGCCCCAGCGGTTCCCTGTCCCCAAGCACCATGACACAAAGCGCATGTCTTGTTGATCTTCTCGCCTTTTTTCAAGTCGGCAGCCATCATCTGCGTTGAGCCAAACAAGCACAACAGCGCAATAATAATTGATCTCACTAATCTATCCCTTTTCTTCCCTTAACGAGCGCCTTTATTATTATGCTGCGCACCGCCTCATCCATTTCCTCATGATTAAAAAGATAAGTAAATAGATTTTTCAAGCAAACCTCAAAACGACAATAATCAGCTCGTGCCAATTACTTATCGAGCAGATATAGCTTATACACCTCTTTGGCACGGAGCAAAATCTCGTGCTCAAACTTTAACAAAGATATTGAACAAGCTATCAATGCAATGGACTGCGCGCCGAACGCCAACGCCTCGTTGAGTATCACCCCCGCCCGACATAAGGCATTTTCGTTGCCATCACGGTCATGAACTGTACATTGGCCGACAGTGGCAGATCGGCCATATAGCGCACAGCGTCCGCGACATGTTGCAAACCCAGCAGTGGTTCTGGTAGCACATCGCCATTAGCCTGTTTGGCTCCCTGTTCCAAAAGCAGTGCCATGTCAGACGCAGCGTTACCAATATCGATTTGCGAGCAGGCGATATCAAAGGGGCGGCCATCCAGCGACAGGCATTTGGTCAGGCCCGTCATAGCGTGTTTGGTGGCTGAATAGGGAACGGATCCAGGCCGCGGCACATAGGCTGAAATAGAACCATTATTGATGATGCGCCCGCCCATGGGATCTTGTCGCCGCATCAGCGAGAAAGCAGCCCTCGCACATAAAAACGATCCGGTCAGATTAATATCAACCGTGCGCCGCCATTCCTCAACCGAAATCTCGTCAATGAGCTTTCCCATATTGAAAATGCCAGCATTGTTGAACAAGACATCAAGCCGTCCATGCGTTTTTTCGATGGTCGCGAATAAAGAACTGACCCCATCGGCGTCAGAGATGTCGCAAGCCAAGACCTCGCCGCTGCCCTCCCCTTCACTCAAAGCCTCTTGCAGCACGTCCAACCGGCGACCCGTAAATAGTACATGATAGCCAGCGCGCATCAATTCATGAGCGCAGACTTTGCCTATACCTGTGCCCGCTCCCGTAATCAAAACCGTTCTTATCATACCAGGTCCTTTGCAACCAGAGTTCCCTACTGATAGCATGGATCAACAAAAACGCACAGAATTGAAAGAATAAAAATGAACCTGTCCTCTTTGCTCGCCACCCAATCTGCTAATGGTAAACTAGTGCGCTGCGGCCTCATCGGGGCTGGCAAGTTCGGCTCCATGTTTCTCTCGCAAGTTCCAACGATCAAGGGGCTCCAAGTCATCGCCATTGCCGATCTGAACCTCGACAATGCAAGGGCTTCTTGCGCGCGGGTTGGCTGGCAAGAAAATCGAATCGAGGCGGTGCGGTTCTTGGAAAGCGGTGCGGACCTGTGTGCGCTTGATGATCTGGACGTGGTCATCGAAGCGACGGGCGATCCGCTGGTCGGCGTCGAGCACGCCCTTGAAGCCATCGAACACAGCAAACATATTATCATGGTCAATGTCGAAGCCGATGCGCTTTGCGGCCCCGCTCTGGCCGCCCGCGCCAATCAAGCTGGCACTGTCTATTCCATGGCCTATGGTGATCAACCAGCGCTTGTGTCTGAAATGGTTGATTGGGCGCGGGCCGCCGGCTTTCGCGTGCAAGCTGCTGGCAAAGGCACGAAATATCTCCCCAGCTATCACGATATGACGCCAGACGGGGTCTGGCAGCATTACGGGCTAAGCCCCGAACAAGCCGCAAAAGCTGGCATGAACCCGCAAATGTTCAACTCCTTCCTTGATGGCACCAAGTCGGCGATAGAAATGTCAGCGATTGCCAATGCCTGCGATTTATCGGTTGCACCAAACAGCTTGCAGTTCCCGCCCTGCGGCGTTGATGATCTTGCCCAAACCCTTTGCCCCAGCGATCAGGGAGGACAGGTCGATGGCGAGGGTATCGTTGAAGTAATCTCCTCCCTTGAACGAGATGGCCGCCCGGTATTCCGCGATTTACGCTGGGGCGTCTATGTGGTGATCGAAGCCCCCAATGATTATTCGCGCGACTGCTTTTCTCAGTATGGCCTGCCCACCGATCGCTCCGGTCGCTATGCTGCCATGTACAAGCCCTTCCACCTGATCGGCATGGAGCTCAGCATTTCCGTGCTAAGTGCCGCCTTGCGCGGTGAGGCAACGGGGTGCTCGCGCAGTTTTCACGCCGATACGGTCGCGGTCGCCAAAAAAGACCTTCAACCGGGAGATCGGTTGGATGGTGAAGGCGGCTATACAGTCTGGGGCAAATGTATCGCTGCCAAAACATCCGTTGCCGGACAAGCACTGCCCATCGGCCTTGTACATGGCATCAAAATGCTTCGCTCGGTCTCCAAGGGCCAGATGATCAGCAAAAGAGATGTAGAACCCTTGCCCCAAAGCGCCGCCCTAAGGATGCGAACAGACACGGAAGCCATGGTCTGAAATATTGGAAACAGCGAAACCGTATAAAGCTCACACATACCTGCTCAGCTCTTTGTGCTGGTATCTCGTAGCTCGCCAATGCCTGCGATGACCGGGAGCGATAACAAAGACAAGCAAAACATGATCATCCCATGCCAGCCAATATAATCATAGATCAAGCCGCTTAAACTAATGCCGACCCATCCACCTATATAATAGAACAGCATATAAAGTGCGTTAGCGCGTCCCTGCCCACTACGCAAATGCCGATTCAGCCCACCAACTGCCGCCGCATGGATTGTGAAAAATCCGGCGCACAATATAAACAGCCCAGCAACAATCGCAGTGAGTGATGGCAGGAGCGTCACCGCTAACGCCAGCACCATCAGCGCGCTACCGCCCAACAAAGTTGGCCCGCTGCCTATACGATTGACGAAACCCCCGGCCAATGGCCCCATAAAAATGCCGATCACATAAACCAAATAGATCACCGTGATGGCATCAATCGACAGATTGAAAACAGGACTTGCCAGATGAAACGGCAAATAGTTGAACAGGGAAGAAAACACCGCAAACGCACCAAAGGCGGTTAGAAAGCTGCGCCATAAATCCCAACGCTGCAAAATATCCCAGATACCCGTCTTGAGAGATTGATCTGGCTTTGTGAAGCGCGTTTGATTGTCGGCCTGTTTGGGCAAAGTATGGAGGGTTATGAGGGTTGCAATGATCAGCAACACTGCCGAGGAAAGAAGCGCATAACGCCAATGCAGCGGCGTATGGATCCAGCCACCGATCAACCGTCCCCCAAGACCACCAAGCACGGTCGCCGAAATATAGGCCCCCATAACCACAGACAGGCGCTCAACCGGCAGACTTTTGGCAAGATAGGCTGCCAGGCTTGACGTCAGGGCAGGGATAAACAAACCCTGGGCAAATCGCAAACTGATCAGCAGATCGAGATCTTTGGTAATGGACCCAGCAATTCCCGCCACCGCCACCGCCAGCCCACCGATAAGAATAATGGGACGAATAGGAAAACGGTCAACCAATATGCCAAATGGCAAGGTCGTGAGCGCCATGCCCAAAATCACCGCCGATACCGTAAATGACACAGTGACAATATCGCTGGAAAATTCTTGCTGCAGAACGGTTAACACCGGTTGAGTGATATAGATATTGGTAAAGGCGGAGGCAACCAGCACAAACACGCCGACTTGAAGATGCAAGGTGCCGCCTCCCTCATTGTTGTCGCCGTTCATAGGGTTCATCCGTATTTTGAAGTTATTTTGAAGGCAATATAGGGTCGGATCAATGCAACAACAACTCTTTCGACAACCCATTTATTCTCGAACCACGTTAAGGCTTTGAGCACACATAGTTGGCATCTCAGCGTTCCTATTCTATACTCCTTGTAATATAAATAGTAAGACATGGGATTCATTTGAACGCATTATTAAATTCAGGCCGATTACTGCCCTTGCTCGGCGTCTTGTTATTGTTGAGTACTGTTGGCTGGTATACAAAAAAAATCGCAACAAACTATGTCTTCGATCAAGTGGCCCAACGCGGGCAAACCACATTGCGACTAACCGTCGAGAGCCTAAATGGAGCGCTTGGCAGATACCGGTCTGTTCCATTTTTGATCGCCGACATCAAGGATGTGCAGAAATTTCTGGCTTCTAGCGCATCCTTGCCTCTGGACAACCAGATCAACCACAAATTGAAGCGTATAAATGCCGCTATCAGAGCATCAGATATTTATATCATGAACGATCAAGGTCTCACCATCGCAGCCAGCAATTTCGATAGCAATACCTCCTTTGTTGGGCGCAATTTCAGTTTCAGGCCTTATTTCCAGGATGCCATCAAGGGTAAACAAGGGCGTTTCTTCGCACTTGGTACAACCTCCTCGAAACGCGGCTATTATTTCGCCTCACCAGTCTATGTAAACGGGGCAATCAAAGGGGTCGTGGCGGTCAAGGTCAGCATTGATAAAATTGAAGCGGCCTGGAACATCAGCAATCATGAAATCGTAGTCACAGACAAGCTTGGCATCATTTTTATGGCCAGCAAACCTGCATGGCATTTTCGCTCCATGATCCCCTTGTCAGATGAGACCAAGACCGCGCTTAAATCAACCCGTAAATATAATGAGGTTTTGATCCAGGAGCTGGCTATTGTTGAAGAACCTGATGCAAGTAGCGATCATCGGATGGTGAATATCGCCACTAACACCCGTCCACTCGAATATCTCGTGCAAAATGTGCCAATGCCCGTCGAAGCCTGGAACGTGCATATATTATCACGCACCGCCTCCGCCCGTGCGCAGGCCTATACAATCGCAGCGGCACTCTTGTTCACATTGATCAGCATGATCCTATCTGCCACCATTTTATTATTGCGCCGGAGGCGCCTTTTGGAACGCATTGACAGCCAACAAGAAGCGCGCCTGCAATTGGCGAAGCGGGTCAAGGAGCGGACCTATGATCTCAAAATCGCCAATTCAAATCTGATCGAGGAAATAAGCGAGCGCAAGCTGGCGGAAGAAGAGCTGAAAAAGACTCAGGCTGATCTTATTCAGGCAAGCAAACTGGCCGCCCTTGGCCAAATGTCTGCGGCCTTGTCTCATGAGCTCAACCAGCCTTTGGGGGCCGCCAAATCCTACGCCGATAATGCGGCTGTTTTTCTCGACCGCGACCGCATTGATGATGCGCGTAAAAATATCACCAGTATCAGCACATTGATCGACCGCATGGCCTCGATAGGCAAACATTTGCGCAACTTTGCCCGCAAACCCCATGAGCAAACATCCACGGTGTTTCTCAATAACATCATCAATGATGCGCTCGAAATTCTCGCAACACGCATTAAGGCCATTGACGCAAAAATATCTGTCGAACTGCCGCGTGAAGAATTGTGGGTGGTAGGCGGTCAGGTGCGGCTGCAACAGGTGCTGGTCAACCTAATTGGCAACAGCCTTGATGCAATGGAAAACCTGCCACAACCCAAAGTCGAAATAAAAGCCATACGTAATAATCAATATATTATTTTGTCTGTTCGCGATTTTGGTGCTGGCATTGAAGATGAGGCAGCAAGCCAAATTTTCGATCCTTTTTTCACCACTAAAGGGGTCGGCAAGGGGCTCGGATTAGGACTATCCATATCCTATAATATCGTCAAAGATTTCGGCGGTGAATTAAGCGCTCGCAACCACGAAGACGGAGGAGCGGAGTTTGTGATTAAACTCAATTCACAATCCGTGAAATCAAACGAGACCATCATATGACCAACCCATGTATCCTGTTTGTTGATGACGAGGAGCATTTACGCATTGCCTCGCAACAAGCGCTTGATCTGGCCGGCTATGATGTCAAATGCTTTGCAGCTGCCAAGGAGGTTGCCGATTTCGTCAGCCGCAATTTCTATGGCGTCGTCGTCACCGATATTCGCATGCCCGAACTGGATGGCATGGCACTCATGCAAAACCTGCTTGAGATCGATCCTGAATTGCCGGTGGTGCTGATAACCGGTCATGGCGATGTGCAGCTGGCGGTAGAAGCCATGCGAGCGGGCGCCTATGATTTTATCGAAAAGCCATTTGCCCCGGTCCATCTTGCCAAAGTGGTTGGGCGGGCATTGGAAAAGCGCCAGATGACCCTTGAAATCCGCAAACTGCGCTCGGCTGTTGGCGGACACGACAAACTGGAATCTCGATTGATGGGACGCGCCCCCGTTATGGTCGAGATCAGACGCCAGATCCGCGCCGCTGCGCAAACGCAAGCCGATGTGTTGATCATCGGCGATACCGGTACCGGTAAAGAAGTTGCTGCGCGAGCCTTGCACGCTATTAGCGAACGAAGAGACCAGCCATTTGTGGCAATCAATTGCGGGGCGCTACCAGCTCAGCTCATAGAAAGCGAATTGTTTGGCCATGAAGCCGGCGCATTCCCAGGTGCCATACGGGCGCGCTATGGCAAGTTCGAACATGCCAAACGCGGCACCGTTTTTCTTGATGAAGTCGAAAGCATGCCAATCGAATTGCAGGTCAAACTGCTACGCGCTGTGCAAGAAAAAATGATCACCCGGCTGGGTTCAAATGAACAGATTGAACTGGATGTACGATTTATCGCATCGAGCAAATCCGACTTGGAACAATTGGCGCAAAAGGGCGGCTTTCGTCAAGATCTGTTATATCGTCTCAATGTGGTGACCCTACGCATGCCGGCAATTGAAGAACGAAAAGAAGATATTCCGCGCCTGTTTATCCATCTTGTCAATGAAGCAGCTGCCAGATATCGCCGCGATCCTTTGGACGTACATCCAGCCACTCTTGCCAGACTAACCAATAAGAGCTGGCCGGGAAATGTGCGCGAGCTGCGCAACGCCGCCGATCGATATGTCCTTGGTCTGGATAACTTCGAAGCCGTCAATGGGGACCCCCGTGAACAGATTTTAGCCGAACAGGTTGGTGAGTTTGAGCGAAATATCATCGCTGCCGAACTCACTGCCAATGGAGGTAGTTTGAAAAAGACCTACCAGTCCCTTGGGCTTTCTCGTAAATCTCTCTATGATAAAATGCAAAAATATGGGCTTTCGCGCGAAAATTTCGGCGCTGACAGTGAAGAAACCCACGATTAAAAAGCGGATGGGTAGAAATATCGCGCATTTCCAGAAAGTTTGGGGCCATTTCTACCCAAAAAAGACTTTGGTCCTTAGTGCTATATGTTTTTTATTCCTCAATACCTTGCTGAGGAGCCCCTAAATCGTCTTAGATGTTCTGATCAGACATCGGGTCTTGGCCTGATGCATCAAATATAAATAAACCACACTTGGAGGATGGAACCATGCGTTTCCTGAAAATTTTAACCGCTGCAGCAAGTGTCCTTGCTATCAGCACAACCGGTGCATTGGCCAATTGCGATCCCGGCGAAGTTGTCATCAAGTTTTCTCATGTGACAAACACAGATAAACATCCAAAGGGTATTGCCGCTACTCTTTTGGAAAAGCGCATCAATGCCGAAATGAATGGCAAGGCCTGCATGCAGGTTTTTCCCAATTCATCTCTTTATGGAGACAAAAAAGTACTAGAAGCCCTGCTCAACGGCGATGTACAATTGGCGGCTCCGTCCCTGTCGAAGTTCGAAAAATTTACCAAAAAATTCCGGCTTTTCGATCTGCCTTTCATGTTTGATGACATTAATGCCGTTGACAAGTTTCAAAATTCGGCAGCTGGACAAAAACTCAAAAGTTCGATGGTCAAACGCGGTCTGCAAGGACTGGAGTTTTGGCATAATGGCATGAAACAGATGTCGGCCAGTCGTGCATTGATCAAACCAGCAGATGCCAAGGGTCTTAAATTTCGCGTCCAGGCATCCGATGTGCTTGTTGCCCAGTTTACCCAGCTTGGTGCAAACCCGCAAAAAATGTCTTTCAAGGAAGTTTATGGCGGTCTGCAGACTAAAGTTATTGATGGTCAGGAAAATACCTGGTCCAATATTTACGGTAAAAAATTCTTTGAAGTACAAGACGGCGTGACCGAAACAAATCACGGTATCATCGACTATCTTGTTGTCACATCTGTCAAATGGCTGAACGGTCTGAAACCAGATGTGCGCGATCAGTTCTTGAAAATTCTCAAGGAAGTCACGATAACCCGTAACGGCGAATCAACCGCTGTTAACGAAGCCAACAAGCAAAAAATTATTGCTGCTGGCAGCAAAGTTCACACCCTCACTGCCGACCAACGCAAGGCATGGATCGCTGCGCTCAGGCCAGTATGGAAGAAGTTTGAAGGTGATATCGGTGCTGATCTCATCAAGTCAGCACAGGCTGCCAACGCTGGAAGCTAGGTCTTGCCTGACTTTTACCCAGAATTCTGGGCTGTGCCGTTGCTAGATGGCACAGCCCACTTTAAACATCAGTTTCGGGGAAACATATGTCAACATACACGCAGAGCCGTTTTTCCAGGGCGGTCGATAGTATCGAGGAATCCTTGATAGCGCTGCTTCTTGGCACAATGACCCTCATCACATTTGCCAATGTGATAGCCCGTTATATTTTCGATTCCAATATTTTGTGGGCGCTTGAAGCAACAGTATTTCTGTTTGCCTGGCTGGTCTTGCTGGGTGCGTCATATGCGGTGAAACACTCCATTCATATCGGCGTCGACATTATCGTACATGCGCTCTCCCCCGGGCCTCGCATCGTCCTGACGCTGATCGGCACTCTGGCTTGTGTGGTTTTTGCTGTTCTATTGCTCAAGGGTAGTTGGGACTATTGGTATCCATTTGTGACCACACGCGCCTTTCTTGAAACCGAAGATATCCCGATGCCGGACTTTCTCCAGTTCCTCGCAGTCTGGCTGAATGATGGAGAAAAATACGAAAAGATCCCTCGCTTCATTCCCTATGCTGTTCTACCAATTAGCATGGCTCTCCTGACGTTTCGGTTTTTACATACTGCGTGGAGAGTTTTGACCGGCCAACAAGAACATTTGCTGGCCAATCATGAAGTTGAAGACATGATAGAAGAAGCCGCACAAAGCGATCTTTCCAATAACCAGAAATCGAAGGGTTGATCCATGCAGGTTGCCATACTTTTTGCGATGATTATCGGCCTGATGCTAATCGGTGTGCCGATCAGCGTGTCATTGGGTCTCTCCAGTATACTCTTTTTAATCCTCCACTCCGATGGATCTTTGGCGTCTATCGCCCAGACCCTGTTTTCAGCCTTTGATGGTCACTTCACTCTGCTGGCCATTCCGTTCTTCATTCTGGCCTCGACCTTCATGTCAACAGGTGGCGTGGCGCGTCGCATCATTCGTTTTGCCATCTCCATTGTCGGTCATTTCCAGGGCGGCCTGGCGATTGCGTCCGTGGTTGCGTGCATGATGTTTGCCGCACTGTCAGGCTCATCTCCTGCCACCGTTGTGGCCATTGGCACCATTGTCATCGCCGGGATGCGTGAAGTGGGTTATTCGAAAGATTTCGCCGCCGGGATTATTTGTAATGCCGGTACGCTAGGCATCCTTATTCCCCCCTCAATCGTCATGGTTGTCTATGCGGCAGCAACCGATGTATCGGTCGGGCGCATGTTTCTGGCTGGTGTCATTCCCGGTTTGCTGGCCGGGTTGATGCTCATCGCCGGCATTTTCGTCTATGCCAAAGTAAAAGGCCTGCCTTCCCAGCCTTGGGCCGGTTGGGGCGAGGTTTTTTCTGCAGCACGCGATGCGATATGGGGGCTGATGCTGATCGTGATTATCCTCGGCGGTATTTATGGCGGTATCTTTACACCAACCGAAGCTGCAGCGGTCGCGGCGGTCTATGCCTTTATTATCGCAAATTTTGTCTATCGCGATATGGGACCGCTGCATAGAGCTGACAGCCAACCCATTTCACTATTAAGAAAACCTCAGGCCATTATAACGGTCTTGCTGCATCCCGACACCAAGAAATCCTTACTAGATGCTGGCAAACTGACGATCATGTTGATGTTTATCATCGCCAACGCATTAATTTTGAAACATGTGCTAACTGAAGAGCGCATCCCGCAGATGATTACCGAGACCATGCTCGCCGCAGGCTTTGGCCCGATCCTGTTCCTTGTCATCGTCAATATCATTTTGCTCATCGGTGGACAGTTTATGGAACCATCCGGACTGCTGGTCATTGTCGCGCCTTTGGTCTTTCCCATCGCCATAAAGCTCGGTATTGATCCCATTCATCTTGGAATTATCATGGTGGTCAATATGGAGATCGGCATGATCACGCCGCCTGTGGGGCTCAATCTGTTTGTCACCGCCGGGGTGGCACAAATGTCGGTCTTGCGCGTGGTCAAAGCGGCAGCGCCATGGGTCGGCATCATGTTTGTCTTTTTGATACTGGTGACCTATGTGCCGTTTATTTCAACCTGGCTGCCAACCATGCTCATGGGACCTGAAATCATCACCAATTGATCGATGACATGACGAGGAGCGCTTAACCATACAGGCACAAGCGCTCACTTTGGGGTATCAATAACATAGATCGATACCTGCAGATCACCATCACTCGTGTTGCCCTGCGTCACCACTCGTTGGTAACCTCCCCCTTCGAACTCATCGAGGCGCTGCCAATGATCTGGCAGGTCTGATGATTCAAAAATACAAACATCGATAACTCCTCCCAAGGGATACAGAATCAATCCCGGATAGCCAAGCTCTGCTCCCCATCCAGATTCGATAAGCCTGCCTCGCACCGACCCTTGGTGCCAGATCCCCTTCAACTCTGAGAGCTGATGATAATTAACACATCCAGGTGCCAGCGTTCCGTAAGTCGCCAGACGCATATCAGCTGATAAATCAGAGTTGATCATCCCCAGACCTCCATTCCCTCTCACCCCTCCAACAAAGTGACCTGATCAGGTGCAATGGCCATGTCGACTTGTTCGTTAACCGCGAAAACGTGGTCGCCGGGTTTGTGAACATGATCAACGAGCATGGTTTCACCATTTGTTTTGATCGCATAGCGCAAGGTGCTGCCCAAAAACTCTGTTTCGCAAACGACTGCTTTAAAGCGGATCTCTGCCTCAGAACTGTTTCCACCTGGCATATGCAGGCTGATATTTTGTGGGCGTATAGCGATGGCGGTGATCTGGTCTGAACCTTGGTTGAGCGGGATTTGCAAACCGCCACTCGATAAGAAAGCGGTCAACTCACCATTGGTTTTGGTTTCGCCTTCCAAAATATTTGCGGTGCCTAGAAAGCTCGCGACAAATTGATTGGCGGGGGCATCATACAGCTCCATAGGCGCGCCGACCTGTTGCAAAATGCCATTATTGATTACTGCAATGCGCGCCGATGTGGTGTTGGCTTCTTCCTGGTCATGGGTGACAAAGATCGTGGTTAGATTGAGCTTTTTCTGCAAACTCAAAATATCGCGGCGCATTTGCACGCGCAAGTTCGCGTCAAGGTTGGATAAGGGTTCATCCAGCAGCAACACCTGTGGTTCAATGATGATGGTGCGGGCCAGCGCCACACGCTGTTGCTGGCCACCGGACAATTGCGAGGGGCGTCGCTGCGCATAATCCACCAGATCCACAAGGTCCAGCGCTTCCTTGACGCGCTTGTCAATTTCCGGTCGTGCCACCTTGCGTTCTTCCAGCCCGAACGCTACATTTTGGGCCACCGTCATATGGGGCCAAAGGGCATAAGATTGAAACACCATGCCGACATTGCGCTCCCAGGGCGGTAGCTTGGCAACCTCTTGACCCCCGATCAAAATGCGCCCTGTTGGCTCTGGCCCAAAACCAGCGATAGCGCGCAGCAAGGTGGATTTACCCGAACCAGAGGGACCAAGAAACGAAAAGAACTCTCCTGCCTTGATGATCAGATCAATGCCCTTCAGCACATGTGTGCTGCCAAATTTGAGACCCAGATTTTCGATGACAACATCAGAACTTTTTGTTTGCAAGCTCATGCCCGCGCCTCCTCATTTACAGGACGATCAGAGGAGCGTCTTTTCTCGGTACGCTCGATAATCTTGTGTGAAAAATAAGTGCCCAACCCCACCAGCACCACGGCAATCATGCCAAGCGCAGCGCCAGGTCCACGGCCCGAGGCTGATTGCATGAATTCATAGATGCCAAAGGCCAATGGCGCATCCGATTCTCGTGACACCAGCATAATGGTAGCCGACAGTTCAACCGATGCGGTAGCAAAACTGGTAACGAACCCCGCCAGGATGCCGCCGCTCATCAACGGAACGACAATACGCATAACGGTGCGCCCCTTCGTGGCGCCAAGATTTTCAGCAGCTTCTTCAAGCATAACGCTGACCTGCTGAATGGCCGCGACGCAAGAGCGCAAGGCATAAGGCAAGCGGCGCACGGTCAAAGCAATGACAATAATCACCCACCAAGTGGCCAGCGGCTGATCAACAAAGGGTACATTGACCGTGTAGAAGGTGCGCAAATAACCGATCCCCAACACGACGCCTGGTACAGCCAGCGCCATGGTGGCTCCGTAATCCAGCCATTTACGTCCCATCAGTTTTGTACGGAACACGATATAGGCGATGGCAGTGCCAAGGATCACATCGAACAAAGCGGCAATGCCGGCATACAGCAATGTGTTGGTGATATATTGCGAGGCTTCGCTGGCCACCTTGAAATAGTGCTCGAACGTATAACCATCTGGCAGCACAGCGAACGACCATACCGTACCAAAGGACAATAAGAGCAGCCCCAGATGGGGTGACAGCACAATCACCAGAATGAACAACACCAGCGCATAGGTCGCGACTTTCTCCCAAGGTTTGAGATCGCGCTTCGATAGACCGCCCCCGCCTTTTTGCGCAGTTGCATAATCCTTACCCCTCATGGCCATCAGCGAGACATAAAGAGACAAAAGTGAAAAAGCAATGAGGATCACCGAGATCACATAGCCCATGGGATCGGAGATGCCGATGCTGGTGATACGCAAATAGGCTTGCGGCGCCAGCATCTTGTTAACATCAAGCAAGAGCGGTGTGCCCAGATCATCAAACACCTTGATGAATACCAGCGCCGCGCCCGCCAGAAAACCCGGCATGGCAAGCGGAAAGACGATACGGCGGAACATGCGAAAACCATGCGAACCAAGATTTTGAGCGCTCTCTTCCATGGACCGATCAATATTAATCAAGGCAGCGGACAGATTAATCAGGATAAACGGAAAATAATGGATGCTCTCCACCAAAATGACCCCGTTCAGCCCCTCCATAAACGGAATAACGATGCCAAAATATTCTTCAAGCAACAGATTGACCGAGCCATTAGAGCCAAACAAGAGCTTCATTGCCACCGCACCTACAAAGGGCGGCATAATGAGCGGGATAATGCCCAGTGTCTGAATAATGATGGCACCCGAAAAATTAAAGCGGGTGGTGAAATAGGCCAGAGGCAAAGCTATCAAAGACGCAAAGACCACAGACATAGCTGCCACATAAAGTGAATTATAAAAACTTTCGCGAAACAGCGAAGAAGCGAAAAAGTCCTGAAAATTTATCAGCGTCAGCTCGCCGGTATTCGCATCCAAAAACGCTACATAAACGACTTTTAAAACAGGAATGAGCAGGAACAGGGCCAGTAGTACGGCGATCACTAATCCAACAGCTGCGGGACCCCGCTCGCTTGTTGACAAAACAGCCATACTGGCACCCCCCTTTCTCGTTGTTGCAATGCATCTCGTTTTTGAGGGAGCAGGAGCCCTCTAATCCCTTGCTCCCTCAATTTTTCTACCGTGTCGAGATGCTAAAATGACCAGCTGCTTTTACAGCATTGATTTTGCTTTATTGGCCAATTCAACCGCTTTGGCATAATTGACTTTCACCATACTATCCCATCCTCCTTCGACTTCAGCCTGACGGCCCGTGATCTTTGTGCTGGCTTTTTTACGCTTCTTTTTGAAGATGCTGGCAAAGTCTTTTTCGCTGGCCTTAGTTTCTGTGATAGGCATTTTGTTAATCAGCGCTTCGGCCTCATCAATCAGCTTGGCCGCATCCTCATTGGATTTGCCAGCCATCGCCGCTTTGGCATCCTGCACCGCTTTTACAGCCGCGCGCAGCTCGTCAATACGATAGGTGATCATCACGTCAAACAAGGAGTTGACCACATTGTAGCGGCTCTTTGACAAGCCAAGATCAAATTTGACCGCCGCGCCGATAGAGCTGTCCTTGAAGGGGTTTGGAAAACCCTCAGGCGCTTTGGCATAGGTCGCTGGATTGACGGGCAGACGCCGTATCTTGGGGTCCAGCAACAATTCCTGGCCCTGCGTCGACATCAAAAACTCGATAAAGGCGGCCGCTGCCTTGGCATTGGGTGCGTTCTTTACGATGGCGATATTGGCCGGCACCAATGTCGTGAGTTTTGGATAGGAATAATCAACCGGGAATCCTGATGCCTTTGAGGATAGACCGAAAAAATCGATGACGATACCAAGGCCAAACTGCCCCGAATTAACGCCGTCCGGCACACCAAAACTGCGCGCAGTAATGGTCTTGAAATTACCGGCAATGGCTTTCCATTCGGCCCAGCCCTTATCCCAGCCCAAGCCTTGAATAAGCGTTTCAACGGTCAAATGCGTGGTTCCCGAACGCGACGGTGCACTCATGCCGACATGGCCCTGATAAATGGGGTTTTTAAGATGCGCCCATTCCGTGGCAACTGGCAATTTCTTGGCTTTCAAATAGCGCGTGTTCCACATGATGCCATAACCCGACGCGGCAAAGCCCTTGTAATAGCCATCTGGATCGTTGACCGGGAAGGAACCAACTTTTTCAGGGATGCCTTTGACTTTGACATCATACCTAACCAGCAGATTGTCGCCTTTGAGTACTTCAAACGCATCGGGGGCCGAGGCCCAGAACATATCTGATTTGTTATTGCTGGAGGTTTCTTGAAGATATTTAATACCGGCGGTGGTCTTTTTCTTCAGCATTTCAACTTTAACGCCGGGAAATTTCTTTTCAAATGCTTTTTTAAACGTCGTCGTTGTAGCAGGCGGGTACGAGGTGACAATCGTCAATGTGCCATCAACGGCGCGCGCGAAACCAAATGGCAAGACCAAAGCAGCAATCACCGCTCCCATCATCAATTTTGAACATGAAGTCAGTAATTTCATTGTGGGATCCTCTCAGTATGTTGCAAACACAGATAAGAGTTTAACCGCCATGAAATTAAATACAAGCAAGTCATCACCAATTTGAATCTAACTTTTATTGTAACTCCCAAGCTATCTGAGTCTGGTTTACCACTGTGCGGAGCTTATTGCTAAGTTCTCGCGGATTTTTGTTATCAGTCGTTTTATTTTCTGAATCGCTTGAAGGATGGATATTCATACCGACACAAAAGCTCTGATTGATGCCTTGCTTGATGAAATTTCTGCTCTGATGCAAGAAAAAGCAGAGTTGCGTCGTCGGCTCTATCTGGACAGCGGTACCAGCTCCAAGCCGCCATCTAGCGACGGGCTGAAGAAAAATCCGCGCCATAAAATAAAAAGCCTTGCAACAAGAGCCTTCGCGGCAAGTCCGACAAAAAGAGCGGCGGCCAGAAAGGCCACAAGGGAAATGCCCATCACCTGCGCGAACTCAAGGCCTTAATAAAATACGATAAAGAGTCGTGGGCCAGCGAGATGTACTTTTTTCTGCTGGCTACCAATTCGCTGGTTAGGCAGGCAAAAAAGAAGGGGGTACAGGCGCTTGATCTACCTCTTTTACTGTGTATTGGAGAGCTTTGCGATAATATTGTAGAGGCTGGTCTGGCTTTTTTTCACCGGTCACTGCCTGCGATTGAAAAAAGCAAACGTGGCGGCAGGCGAAAACGTCGACCCGGGCATAATCTGGTGCGCCGATTGCGCGATTTCAAGGCGGATGCGCTACGTTTTGCCTATGATTTTCACGTGCCATTCACCAATAATCTGGCTGAGCAGGATATTCACATGATGAAGGTCAGAATGAAAATCTCCGACGGTTTTCGCTCAGCAAAAGGGGCGCAGGTATTTATCGCCGTACGCTCTGTCATCTCCACCACCAGAAAACAGGGCTGGAATATCCTTGCCACCCTCTCGGTTAAGCCCGATGGCCTCATCCAGAAACTCAAAATTGCCGGGTAGCTTGGGAGTTACATATTATTAACAAACGAACATATAGAAAGAATGACCTCTTTTGCGGCACGATATGTGCATACGCTAGAGACATGTAATTTTCAATAATGATACGGCGCTCAGAACAGCTGGATATAATAAACAATGATAGATAACCTCCTCACTCTCATTCGGGAGCTTCGTTCATTGATCAAGGCTTCAACAATGGTAGTTGGGGCAAGGATTATTGGCGGTTTAATCGGCATTGTTTCACAGATTATTGTGGCCCGATATATGGGTGCTGAATCTCTCGGGCTATATTTCCTTGCTTTCAGTCTGGCGACGGTCCTCTCAATCCTGTTCAGTCTCGGTTATCCATCAATCATCGCGCGATTTGTGGCCGATCATCACAATGGGGGAAAAACCGCAATTTTTCCGCAATTCCTTTCCAGTGCACGCAGGGATATTGTCATTACCAGTATTTGTGGGGTTTTCATCACCTCATTGCTTGTTTTATTGCTGCCACCTGTCTCTCAAGATTACCTAATCTGCCTGTTGATCGGTGTTCTGACGGCCCCGCCTTTAACCTTTATGAAGCTGAACGGGGCGCTGGCCAATGCGCACAAGAAATTTATGATTTCCTATCTGCCGGATCTGTTTTTTCGTCCCTTGCTTATGCTCGTACTCATTGCCTTGTTTTTGGGTCTGACAGATAAAATAAATATCGTTTTGCTTGTGGGCGGACATTTGATCGTCGTGCTGTTTCTGGCAATATTGCAAGGGCGTACAACTAGAAATTTGAGCTCAACCACAAGGCCGCAACCTTCTGTAAAAGAGAAAGAGCACTCAGCGTCAGGAACTACAAAAAAACAAAGAGCACGCTGGCGGGCACACGCTTTGCCGATGGTTATTGCCACGCTGTTTTTTAGCGTATTCTCCGATCTCGACCTTGTCATTCTGGGTTTGTTACTTGAAACACGGGAACTGGCAATATTTGGGGCCAGCCTTAAAATCGCGCTCTTTCTGGCCTTTTCCATTCAGGTAGTTCATCAGTTGATTATACGAGATCTTGCCGATGCGATGCACGCGCAAAAACGTGCACTTCAGGATAAAATTATCGCCCATGCCAACATGATCTCTATATCACTCAGTCTAGGGGCTCTGTTTGTCGTCCTGTTGTTTGGCGAGAATGTCCTGCGGATTTTTGGTGAAGAGTTTGTCGAGGGCTATGACAGCCTCGTCATACTGGTGTTGGCACAGCTTATTCGCGCTGTGGCGGGACCGGCTACACAGGTGCTGGTCCTGTCCGGTGATGAGAAACACAGCCTGCCGGTATTTGCTGGTGGTATGGTGCTACTGGTTGTTGCCAATTTTGCCCTCGTCCCCCTGCTTCACCTCAATGGGGCCGCTATCGCCGCGCTCATCGTAACGCTCGGTTGGTCAATGGGCCTAATGATCGTTGCACGCAAAAAAACGGGCCTTGTCACAGCAGCCCTGCCAATTCCAAGATGGTGTTAGGCGGTTTTATTTCCTTCAGAAGGATGAGGTGATCACCTTCGCCTGCGTCCTGGAAATTCGAATGAACGCAATTTGCGTAGAACTTTATGCGCTGTAAATATGATCTGACTGACACACCTAGCAGTGAAATCTGGACAATAGTAGAGCTCACCAGGAACTTGCATAATAATCCCCTCCTTTCCAACGAGGCCCTTTTTAAACTGCCCCAATCCGGTCGTTCCAGCCTCCCCACCAAGATCATACCATTTGATATCACGCATTCTCAGGAATTCGAGGATCGACCATTGCACACCATAGCCTGCTTTAAGCGATAGTGCTTGATGATTGCTGGCTCCAAATACATAATAGGCCGTATCACCGCAGATACAAACGACAGCCCCGGCAACAAGTTGATCCTTGTGACGGCAAAGGAATATGGTGGGACGCAGGCTTTCTGGTAGATCGACCAGCATTTTGGGCAGCGCGTCAATCGGATCGGTGCTATCGAATCTTTTACGTGAAATCATCGACGAATAGAGTGATTTGAAGGCTTCGATATCCTCCTCTTGATTACCAACACTGATGGTCAGGTCATTCTTCAGCACTCGCCGCAAATGATAACGCCACTTCTGCCCCAGACTTCGCAACTGCTCGTCTTCATCCAGCGTTGCGTTCACCACATAGCGATTGGGATCAATGTTTTCACGACCGCCAGTGAACCCGGCCTCACGCAGTGCTTTTTCTTCCATATCGAGCGTTTTTGGACAAGGTCGAGGCATAAAAAGTACTGCGTGTCCCTGCTTACGTCCGAACTCATTAACAAGCGCCTCAATGGCCGCGCTGTAATCACAAATATCAAGCGGAACCTCTCGGCGACGCCACAGGGGGCCGTGCTTGATATAGGCAATCCCACGCCCAAGCAATGGCAAGACAAAAAGCACAACACAGGCTCCTGCGACGATTTCATCACCATGTTTTAAAATGATGCATATAGTTCTATTTTTGCCCCAGCGCTCGTTCATGAATACGCCAGTTTGCTCCGGGCTGGTATCTTCAAACACATCAATCAGATTATCCCATGTCTCCTGATCCACTATTTCCAGAGTAAGCTCAACACCTGGTTTCGACTTTCTAGACTTTATTTTCATATTATTTCTGACTGTCCGTTACTGTTGATACATTTTGCTTTTTTTACTCTATTCACTATGGTCTGCCCTACCCCTACTTCACCATTCTTCAAGGCACGCTTGATAGCGCGGAGTTCCCCGGAGTTCCAAACAAATTGGATGCCGGGTTGTTAAGAGAATTCATACTTTCCGATTTCGTCCAGCCTTTCCCCCGCAAGAACAAGGGTGACGTGAGACAGTTCCATTCCAAGCGCCTCCAAAGCCCGATGGATCGCAGAGGTTCCGGGATTTATCTCGACAAAACAAGTGTCCTTTGTTTCAGGATCAATGACAAACTGATCGCAGGCAATACCGTTATTGCCCAATGCTTCTACCATCTCTGGATCCCGCCAATTATTTGAAACGATCAAACATCCTTGATCGTTCCTTTCTACTTCTCAACAATTTGTTTGATTTGAGTAACAGATCTCGAAGGGTCCTGTTTTTCTTGAGGAAACCACGAGACAAAAGAAGCTTATGGGCACTAAAACGGGCAAGGAAGCCACGGCTTGTAAAAGCAATCAACGAACGGTTAAGGACCACGCTTTGCTGGCAAAATTTCATCTTGTATTCTTCATCTCCATAGCCGTAATCATAGATCCTAACACCTTGCGCGCAGGCCTGCTCCAATACATATCTGTTGAGCAATTGCCCTGGCGAAAGGCTAGCTGTAGGACCAGTGCAATAGGCCGATTGATACATGATCCAGCGATGGCGAGAGGTTAGAATATAGCTAAGGGCGATGGGTTCTTCGTCAAGCATAAGAGCAAAAATTGCAACATTGCCTTTTGCTCCATTGGTTCTGGCGACGCTGCGAAAAAAAGTACTATAGTCCGGATCTAAAAAGGGGTTGCTTGCCCCCGTCGCCACAAGTTGTGCCGACTTCCATTCAATGAGCTTGTTAACAGCCTGATCAATGGATGCAGGTTCGCTCACACACAGGTAATTCAGGTCTCCAAGGCGCTTTAATTTATTCTGTTTACCATTTAAGCGGCCGCGCGTTCGACGCCCATAGAGCTGGGCCTCTGTATCGGACCAGTTGCCCGACAAAGTAACGAAATGCGCTCGGTCTGTCTCAGAAAAACCTCCTATACTGGCAAATTCATTCACTTCATCTAAGAGCATCACCGGCTGTTTTGCAGCATTGACCAGATCTATCCCACCTATTAGCTTTGCAGCTAAACTCCACATTTTAACAGCCTTGGTCCTATCGAGCACGCCTCCAAAGGTTGGATGCAAAAGCGGCAAATTATAATCGTTTAGGTCTTGACCTGACCAGCAGAGCTGCCTCAATCCAAACTTCTGCTTGATTGTCAGTGGCAAGACGGCAAAAAGTCCTGCTTCATCGGTACCAGCAACAATGATCGAGCGATGACCCTTGGCGCGGTCATGGCGCGCGCATTGCTTGAGCCAGTGCGCCGACTGGAACGGGGTAAGTGACCAACCACTCGTTTGATCAAGGAGGACGTCGATCTCCTTGTCCTTGATAACCAGAAACCAGTTGGCGTTTTCCATGTCTGGAATAGAGGACCGTTTGTGAAACATTAGCGATGCTCCAATCGTGTATTGTTTATTGGCTGATGATAGTCTTGCCGCACATTGAGACCAATTCCTTGGTGCTTGACCTCCGCGCTTGCCATCATTCCCCAGAGCAGTCCGATCAGTACATAAAAATGACGCCAGTGATCATTATCGATGACAACGCCTTCGATAACAACACCAATAAAGGAAGCATACACGGCGATAAACACCCCTCGCGATGGAACCGGAATCAGACACTGCTGTAATCCTCGCGCCAAAGTCATAGCAATCAAATAGAGATAAAGAAATCCCCCGGCCCATCCCGCATTCAAAAACATAGTCAGGTAAACATTGTGTACCTCTTCGGGGTGCAGTTTTGCTTTATTGAAATGACTGGCCCCTATTCCAAGCGGGTTGTGAAGAATGAGATCAAGCGCTTTTGCCTGCCCGGCAAATCTATTATTATCATAATCCTTTATGAGCACAACGCGGCTTTCCAAAAGAGTGCCAATAGTCTTGGATTGCATCGCGAACCCGACACCGACAACAATGACGATCAATCCGGCGCCAGCAAGAGCAATCAACTTCAGGCGATTTACGCTTTTTTGCGTTGTCACAAAATACAGATAGGCCCAGCAAACCAGCGACGCGGCCAGATTGATCCAGGCTCCTCTGGAAAAGCTGATGAAAATGGCAAAAACTAACAGCATAATTGGTGGACCTAGCAACAACAACTGGCGCATATGACCAGAAATGATCCTGTATATAAGATAGAGAACAACCGGCGTCAGAAAAGGTCCCATGACATTGGGGTCTTTGAAAGTTGCTTTGGCACGACCATATCTGGTTAAATTGTCATAAGCTCCCGGTACGAGTTCAAAATAACCAATGATCGCCAAAACCGCTGTCAGAAGCGCGGCAAACATATAACCTGAGAAAATCAGGCGAACACGGTTTGAGGGGTCAACCATTACAAACGCTGCGATCACAACCGATATAATACTCAAAAACAGAGACACAAACATATAGGGGATGGTTTCCCCTGGAACCGGTGAATAAACAGCTGCGATCATTCCAAGCGCGAAAATCGTAAGCCACACTGTCAATAGAATGACCAGAGAGGGACTTAGTCGCACCAGCCCGACAAGTGGTAACAAAACAGCCAAACCGATCATAAGGCCATCAAACGGAGCCGGTTCAACGAAAACCAGACCGCTCATGGCAAAGGCCAACCATATAAGAGCAAATGAGAGTTGACCTGTCGTCAGACCTGAAACGGAACGATAAACTCCCCGCGAATTAGTAGGCTTGTTCATCATGTAATAGCTCTAGAGGTGTTTGCAGTAAAATCTGCAGATCAAACAGTATCGACCAGTTTTCTACATAGTAAAGATCGTACTCGACCCGTTTCCTTATTTTCTCATAGGTATCGGTTTCTCCTCGCCAACCATTAATCTGAGCCCAACCGGTAATCCCCGGTTTGACCCTGTGGCGAGCAAAATAATCATCCACGACCTTGTCATAGAGTTCACCATTCGCCTTGGCATGGGTGGCGTGTGGACGCGGACCAACAAGCGATAGGTCTCCCTTGAGAACGTTGAAAAGCTGAGGTAGTTCATCAAGGCTAGTGCGGCGAATAAAGCGCCCAACCCGTGTCACCCGGGGATCATTTTTACTCACAAGCTTTGTAGCATTTTGATCGGCGTGGTTCTCATACATCGAACGGAATTTGAAAATCTCGATCAACTCATTGTTGAAGCCAATTCGTTTTTGCTTGAACAAAATGGTTTTGCCGCCCTCCAGTTTCAAGGCCAGCGCAATCAGAGCCATCACAGGGGCCAATCCGACAATCATGGCAGTCGCGACAATCTTGTCGAATAATAATTTCATAACAAGATTGCCCCCTGATATCGGTTTGTCGCGAAGATTAAATACCGGCACGTCTCCCACAAATGAGCAGGCCGTAGGCGTGACTTTTTTTGAGCCAGGATGGGCCGCAACGTGGATATCAATTGGAAACAAATGCAACACCTTGAGAATTTTTTCAATATGTCGATGATCAGAAAGCGCATGTGTTATGATCGCTGCATCGATCGGATTATCTTGCGCAAAGCCAAACACTTCCTTCAATGCCCCTCTCTTCACAAGCTCGTTTGTGCTCGAAGGTTCAATTGGTGCATCACCATCATAAAAAACACCACTGATCCGCAACTCGTCCCTCTCCTTGCTTAAAAGTTGAGAGGTAATCTGTTCGGCGCTTTTCTGATCGCCGATGATAATTATATTCTGGGCGAGATTGACGGTTTTTATAATATTTTGCGTAAGATATAAAAGAATGACCCGCTCCATCATGAGCATCACACCTGCTGACAGATACCAACCCAGCAACCAGACCCGTGAATATTCAACACTTACCTTGGTAAAAAACGCCATAAGGACCACCAGCACAATCACCAAGGTCCAGCCCCCCCATAAACGGAGCAAATCTTTTGGAGACGTTGGTATTCTGTTGCTGGGATAAAGGTTGAAACTCTCAAAAACAACAGCTGTAATAATACCTGTTGAGATGATTGCCAACTGGTAGAACAGTTCTTGCGTGGGGGTTGGAAGATTGACATAGGTCAAAAAGACAGAAAAACCCAACGACACCACCACTATGATATCCAGGACACGTACAAGCGTGATGATCGTCAACATTCTGATCATGGCGGGGTTGCTCGCCAGTTTAAAGCGTTCATACTCAGTTCCCCGAGGACCGGCTGTCATTTCTTCTGGCGATATTTTTGAAGCATCAGGGGACGGTTCTGCGCGGGATTTATCGTCCGAAGATCTCAATCGATTTATGTCACTATGAGGCACGGTTGTATTTTTCACTCCTTAACACGCAATAACTGCACTAATATATGCAAATATTTTGCCATACCAATTAATTAGGAACGATAACAGGATGTTAAAACTGTGAACCAATCAATACCACGCTCCATCAGGCTGATTTTCTTTTATTGAATGTCAATCCACATTCAATCTTTTGAATCTATTCAACAGAGCAAAGGGGATACCTTTTAGATATACAGAGTTGTATTTCAGGGATTGATAATCACCGTTAAGGGAAACCCGTGGCAAGGCCATCAGATGCTCTACGTGTTCCTTGAACAAAACCCCTTTTCGGGTTGTCACGCCGGTCTTAAAACCAAATTCTGACGCTAATTCAAAATCTCGAGGGCCAGCGCTGGTCGCATCTCCGTAAGGATAGGCGTAATGTTCTATTTTCTTACCTAGTTCCGATTGCAGCTTCGATAGACCCTCACTGATTTCCCGTCGGGCCTCCGTCGCACCTAGTTTTGCGAGCGCGTAATGTCCTTTGTTATGGGCACCAAGTGTCACCAAAGGATCATCGGAGAGCTGCCTGATTTCATCCCAGTTCATGATGGATTGACGACAGATTGCTGCCATGTCGATATCATGCTGATGACAGATTTTCCTTATATATGCGCGCAATACTTCTTCATCAAGGCCGCGCAGGTGCCAATACATATGATTAAAGGTGGACCATTTTTCGGCAATAGACGCACAGGAAAATGTCCGATTTTTACCTTCTATCTCTATGGAGATCTTGTGACACTTTGAGATCACTTTCTCAAGGGCAACCCACCATAGTTCCCCATCACCGTCTGGATAGTCGGAGGGAATGTAAATGGCAAAAGGCAGGTTGAATTTTTTGAATATGGGATAGGCGCATGTAAGGTTGTCCCGATACCCATCATCAAAGGTAAAGCAAACAAAACGCCTGTCGAATTCTCCCTCCTTTAACCGCCTATAAGCCTCATCCAACGAAACCACATCCAGCCCCTGATCCAGAACCTGAGTGATGATATCTTCGAGATATTGGGGGGTAATGGTCAAAATTCTGTTGGGAGCAAAGGCCGGAACCGGTTGCGAGTTTACCCGATGCATCGTATAGATCAGGCCAGCGCCCTGCCAATCAGCCGACATTAACTTATGTGTACCAGAATAGTAAATCGACTTAAGCACGGTCTTCAACAGCCTTGTTTTCATCGTATCTGTTATTTGGAATGGGATGTTCATCGGCATCAAATACTTTCACTTGGAAACGGTCATATAAAGCCCATTATGCAATAACCAGGCCGGTTACCGTGACGACCCCTTGCTACAAGTGGCTGAGAAATTGCTTCTCCCATTCGACAACAACAAGCACGGGTATCCAAATGAACGAAACACGACGTATTTTACAATGTCTTCGCGCTCCGGTTGGCGGTTTGTTTCGCCATGTAGCCGATCTCACCATGGAACTGTCAGATCGTGGGCATGAGGTCGGCATTTTGTGTGATGCGAATACCGGTGGCAATCAGGCAGAGGAACAACTGACCCGGCTGGAGCGGCACTGTTCCCTTGGGATTGTCCGCATTCCCATGCAGGTTCAGCCCGGCTTTCACGATATCTCGGCAATTTGGGAGACGAGCAAGCTAATTAGAAAACTCAAACCCGACATCCTTCACGGCCATGGAGCAAAGGGGGGAGCTTATGTCAGATTGGCACGCATGATCCAATATGGATCAAAATCCCGGATCAGGACATTCTACACGCCTCATGGCGGTAGTCTTCACTATAGCGCTGAAAAACTAAAAGGAAGGATATTTTTAGATCTGGAAAAGCGCCTGTCGGCTTTAACGGATGGAATAGTTTTCGAGAGTGCCTATAGTTCACGCATCTACCATGAAAAGGTCGGAGCACCCAGCTGTCGTACAAAAATCATTCATAACGGTCTGAACAAATCAGAATTTTATCGCAGATCCGTTGAAAAAAAAGCTACCGACTTCTTATTTGTTGGCGAATTAAGACAGCTTAAAGGGCTTGATGTTTTTATCAAGGCTCTGTCACAACTCAATAACAAAAACATTAAAACCACCGCCACGATCATTGGCTCGGGGAAAGCTGAAAAACAATTTAAAGAGCAGGTGAAAAGCCTGGGCCTACAAGAAAGAGTTTTCTTTCGAGGCACGATTCCCGCCCGCAATGCCTTCCCGCAAGGAAGATGTCTTGTGGTTCCCTCTCGTGCGGAATCACTGCCCTATATTGTGCTCGAAGCGGCCGCAGCGCAGATCCCTTTAATATCGAGCCAGGTAGGTGGCATTCCAGAGATTGTCGAAGGAGTAGATTTCCCCCTTGTTCAAGCAGGAAGCGTCAGCTCTCTTGTCAATCAGATGAATGATTTTCTGAATTCGCGCGATGAATATCTGTCACAAACCGAACGGCTGCAACACGTCGTCTCCAAAAGATTTCGAATTGAGAAAATGGTCGATGATATCGTCGATTTCTACATGTTGGATCCGCATGATCGACACCAATAGTCCCGTTGATTAATAATATTGATAACGTTTTGTAAATAATGGTATAATTCCTGCAACCCATCTCAATCATCAAACTGCCTGCAGGCGTTGTATGGAGACTGAAGAGTCTCTAATTGTCATAAATTGAGTATGAGTATGAATAACGTACAAGAACATCTATCGATTGATACGATTGAAATCGCATCACTGTGGAGTGCCGTTACACGTCACAAAACAAAACTGATATTTTCTGTGTTGCTTGTTGGATTGGCCACCTATGTTTTTGTATCTTTTCTCACACCAAAATACCTGTCACATGCACAAATTCTAATTGAAAATAATGAAAGTGCCTTCATGAAGCCGCAAGGTAGCACGCTTCAAACAGAGAAGAATCCGCCAATTGACAAGATTTATATCTTGTCTCAGGTGCAGGTTCTCAAATCACGAGATATGGCGCAAATCATTGCCAGCAAACTCCAGCTTGCAAACACCCCTCAATTCATCGATACGTCTCAATCCCCAGGTCTTGTGGGCAGTATTCTCAGCATGATTGGCGTGAATGCATCAAGGAATATCCCGCTATCAGAAAAAGTACTCATCAAGCTGAAAAAGAACCTTCGAGTTTATCCTGTTGCAGATACACGAGTAATTACAGTTAGTTATAAATCCAAGGATCCTGTTCTCGCATCAAAAATCGCCAATGCAACCGCTGATGCCTATATCAAATGGCAACAAGACCGTGGGGACAGACATAATGATGGCACCAATACCTGGCTTGGCAAACAGACGAATGAACTGCGGAGCCAGGTCGAAGATGCCGAAGCCAGATTGGAAGCCTATCGTATTGAGGCCGGACTAACACTCGGGCGAAATAGTGAAACCTTGAAAGTTCAGCAGCTTTCTGAAATCAGTACGCAGTTAACGGCAGCAAAAAGTCGCTACAGCGAGGCCGAAGCCCGTTCCACACTGGTCAATATGCTACAAAGAGGTGGCACACATGCTGATCCACAGGTGCTGAAATCACCGCTCATTCAACGTCTGCTGGAACAGAGGGTCCGAGTGCAGCGTCAGGCGTCACAACTTGCGCCCATCCTTCTGAATAAGCACCCAAAAATACGCCGTATCCGTTCAGAACTTGCCAGTATAAAAAAACAAATTCGCCTCGAAGCCGGCAATATCGCCATCGGTCTCAAAAATGAAACGGAAATCGCCCGCAAACAGGTGGTGGCCCTTGCAAATAGCCTTGATGATCTCAAGAGACAAACGCAAACCCGGGGATCAGCACAGGGAAAACTACGTGTTCTCGAACGCGAAGCCAGTTCCAAGAGAGCCTTGTATGAGTCATATATAGGGCGCTATGGAGATACTAGTGCGAGGCGAAGCACCGTGCCTGATGTTCTTCGAGCCGAGATATTTCAACGCGCCTTTCCGTCCTTCCTCCCCGTCTTTCCAAACAAAGGCCTGATAACGCTACTCGCGGCCATGGCAACTCTGTTCTTTGGTCTGGCCTTCATTATAACGCGTGAGCTTTTGGTACCCACAGTGAAAACCGTCAATAGTCCTTTTGGAAGAAGGCGAGGGATACGGGATATATCACCGAACTGCAGAATTCGGAATATTGTCACCCATAGCCGAATGTGAGAGTTGTCCATCCCATGCAATTTCATCGACGCCAGATCATGGCTGCCGGGCTTGGATTAACGGTGACCTCTTTGCTAGCACACCCCCCGCGGGCAAATGCCAGAAATTGCAGTCCCGTCCAAACTGTAAGTGCATCAGAATTTGGCCTCCTGCCAGACCTCAACACCGATCAATCAAAAATAATACAGCGGGCCATAGACGAGACCGCCACCAAAGGCCTGCCATTGTTTCTCTCGCCTGGCATCTATCTTCTTAAACGGATCAAACTTCGCTCTGGCTCCCGGTTGCTTGGCATACCGGGACAAACCATTCTCAACCTATCGGGTCCTGATGCCTTGCTATCCGCCGATGGTGGTTCTGATATCGCTCTTTCCGGACTGATTTTTGATGGCAACCAGATCCCTCTTGGCAAGGGGTATGGGCTGATCACATGCCGCAATATCAAACATTTCAACATTGATAATTGTCGCTTCCAAAACAGCGGGCGCCATGGAATTGCTGTTTATGGATGCGCCGGACGGATCAGCGATGTTGAAGTGACCCAAGCCGCCAAAACTGGCATCTTCTCTTTGGATGCCGACGGTCTGGAAATCAGCCACAATCACATTCACCACTGTGCCAATAACGGTATTCAAATCTGGCGCTCCTCGATCGGCCCTGATGGTACAATTGTCGCTCATAACCGAGTAGAACACATAAAGGCACAAGACGGTGGAAGCGGCCAGAACGGTAATGGCATCAATATCTTTCGTGCTGACGAAGTTATCGTGACGGGAAACCGTATCTCAAATTGTGTATTTTCGGCCATCCGCTGCAATGCTGGATCGAATATTCATATGACATCAAATTCGTGTAACAAACTTGGGGAAGTGGCTCTCTATGCGGAGTTTGGTTCCCAGGGGGCCATTATCGCCAATAATATTGTTGATGATGCAGCCACCGGCATTTCAGTCACCAATTTCAATAATGGTGGGCGGTTGGCCGTTGTGCAAGGCAATATAATTCGCAATTTGTCCAAACATCGCGGCCCGGATCAGCGTGGCAAGGGGATCTTTGTGGAGGCTGATACCGTTATTACGGGAAATCTTGTTGAAAACGCCCCAACCCTTGGTATTGGCGTTGGATGGAAGAAATACATGCGCGATGTTAGCGTCAGCAATAATATCATCCGCCACGCACATATTGGCATTGGCATAACGGCACACCAAAGAGCCGGACATGCCCTGATCACCGGCAACATGATCACGGGAACTCAAAATGGCAGCATTCGCGCCATGAAAAAAAGTCAGCCGATTGGCCCGGACCTGTCTAGCAACCCTTCCAATGAATACAACAATCTCACGATTACCAACAATGTGTCCGTGTAAACTATGTTCGCTAAGCAAACGGGCTTGCCAGAGAATGAGCCGGGAATATTATCCGATACCAATCCTCAAAATGACAATCCTATCGTAATAGCGCCATAAGCTCCTTCACCGCTGCTACCCGACGTTGCTCCTGATTCATCGGAAAAATTATAGCCTCCAGAAAGCGAAACATATAGGGGCGTTTCAGGCACGGCATTAACCATGAAACTGACAAAACCACCTATACGTTGAGCATCGAATTCCTCATTACCCAGAACACCAACAATATTGAGATCATGGAGGCAATACTGTCATATGACCAAACAGGTTATGAAATCATGCGCCCAAGTTTCAATATTGAGACCGATATGCCAGCACTGGAAAGACGTGTCGCTGAACTGAAAAATGTTCGCCTGATAATCATCGACCCAATCATGGCCTTTATGGGGGAGGTGAACGCCCATAATTTGGCTGAAGTACGCGGAGCAATGGCTCCTCTGGCATCGCTTGCCGAAAAACATGATCTGGCAATTGCACTCGTGCATCACCTCAATAAATCCTCAACCGGCAACAGTTATTTGCGCGTGTCCGGCTCAACGGGCTATCTTGATGCCGCGCGGTGTCAACGCCGGAGTAAAAATGCACCGGCGGGGCGGCGTAAAAGTGCACCACTTGTGGGGTTTGTAAGATTGACATTGTGAGGTTGTGCATGGGGCGTGGGATGGCGTTGCGCGTAAGGAGCCCATATGCCGGGCGATGTAGTCCTTGACGATGGTGTAGCTGCCGGTGAATTCATGCTCGTCACGCAGGCGCTCAAAGATACGCTTGGCCGTATGACGCTGCTTTTTAGGGCGCTCAATGTCCTCTTTCAGAATGGTGTCGATAA
>JAAETJ010001081.1 GCA_024228495.1 bacterium
ATTTCATCTGCTCCCGTAGAATCAGACTGATAATCAAAGCAAATTTAAATAGACTTGAGAATATGATAAAAAAAATCATATCAGGTGGTCAAACTGGGGCCGACAGAGCAGCCCTTGATTTTGCCCTAAAATATAATATCCCTCACGGCGGGTGGATACCCTTGATGCGTTCCTCCACACCGGGCAGCTCCTTCTTTAGCTGGTTCCTGTACGTTTTCACGCGTTCTTGTTCCTCTTTAGAGAAGGAGAAACTACATAATAGGCCGCAACCGCAACCTAACATACCTATGTGCCTTGGAGTTTCTCTTGGCTGACACATTCTGGATCACCTCCGCTCTAAGATAAGTTGACCCCTTCTATGATCAGGTGGAGGTGTGACCGCCGCAGCCGCCTTTGATTGGAAAGAACTTCACAATCCCAATGCTGCCTTGGCGATGTCTTGCCGGAGCCACTCGGATGTCTTGAAATGAAGCATCAATCCTCGGGCATCTCGAAAGAGACGTTCAACGACATAGTCACGGCAATAACCATGGCCCCCAAGAACCTGGATCGCCTTGTCAGTGACATTTACAGCCATTTCGGATGCGAACAGCTTCGCTTTGAATCCATTAATAGCAGCCACATCTGGTGACGAATCTGCTTTGGTTGCACATACCATGAGTAATGATTCCGCCGCTTCGTGTCCAAGAATCATATCCGTTATCATAAATTGAACTGCCTGGTGCACGGCAATGGGCTGACCAGCAATAGTCCGCTCTTTGGCATGCCTGACTGAAATGTCCGCAGCCGATTTGGCTATACCCACCGATATAGCGGCGGCTCCGAAGAAGCCCCAACCAACAACCGTTTTCCCTATAACTTGTGTTCCTTCGCCTTCTTTGCCTACAAGGTTTCTGACAGGCACCCGGCAATCGCTGAAGGACATTTCCCTTGAGGAAGTGCTTGTCAGTCCCATTTTGTCTTCTGGGTGACCGAAGGAAAGGCCAGGGGTGTCCTTTTCAATAAGTAAAGTGCTCATGCCCTGGGGACCCTTTTCGGGGTCAGTTCTGACGAGAACCAAATAGAGGTTAGCTTCTTCAGCAGATGTGATGAAGAACTTTGAACCGTTCACGACATAGTAATCACCATCTTTTCTCGCCCGAGTGGTGATGGCTCCGGCGTTGCTGCCACAGTCCGGTTCATGGACGGCGAATGCCCCAAGGGATTGGCCCTTCAGTAATTCGGGGAGCCATTTTTTTGCCACGGCTTCACCACCAGCGATTTCGATTGCCTTTGTTACTATCGCATTTGAGACTAAAATGAGAGCGGTTGAAGCGCATGCCTTCGATATTTCTTCTACTACAGAGGCGAAACAAGCGCGTCCGCCTCCAAAACCGCCATGGTCTCTGGAGACAACCAGTCCCAGAAGGCCAGCTTCCGCCAAAATGCGAATGATATCCCAGGGGAAGGTTCGGTTTAGGTCTCGTTCTGAGGCACTTGGTGCTATGCGCTCTTTGGCTATTTTCTCTGCGAGCCTCCTGGTTTCCTCATACTCTTCAGGTAAATCAATTTGTTGTGTGGTCATCATCGACGTCATTTTAATTCTCCTTCATAGTCGACATGGTCGAGAAAGCAGGCAGAGAGTATTGGCCTTACCTTCTGCCTGCTTCGGCGCTGCCAAGTTATCCGTGTATTACTTGGACTTCTTGGGCTTCTTGGGCTTCTTTTTGTCGCTTGTGGCTTTAGGACTGCC
>JAAETJ010001082.1 GCA_024228495.1 bacterium
ACGAGTTATTGTCAAATCTGGTGTTTGAGGATTTTCGGTCATGCGGCGATCTGATCTGTTTTTATGGTTTCAATTCCGTCTTTGAATTTAACGCCGGTGATGACTTTGGCGAGGTAGTCAAAGCCGCGTAGCTTCCTCCAGTTTTCCTGTGCACATTGCCCAAGTTTGAACACCATGTGCAGCATGCCATTGCGGGTAAGGCAGCCCTTTGAACGTTTGGTGCGGTGTCTGATTGTAGCAAATGTGGATTCAATTGGATTAGTCGTGCGTATGCTCTGCCAATGCTGGGCCGGGAAGTCGAAGAATGCCATGAGTTCATCGCGATCTTTTTGCAGGCACAGCGCTGCCTTGGGATACTTGGGCTGGTAGGTTTTGATGAACAAATCAAACGCCTTTTCTGCATCCTTTTTGGTCTCAGCCTGCCAGATATTGTGCAGTGCCGTCTTGGCCTTTGGCTGAGACAATTTGGGCAGGCAATTGAGTACGTTCATTGTTTTATGCATCCAGCATCTTTGCTGACGGGTTTCAGGAAACACCTCTTCCAGGGCTGCCCAAAAGCCCATGGCACCATCGCCGATGGCCAGTTTTGGTGTGTTCATTCCACGCTCTTTGAGCTTGAGCAGAACCTCCCGCCAGCTTTGGGTGGACTCGCGCACCCCGTCCTCAATGGCCAGGTATTTCTTCTGGCCGCGCGTATTTACGCCAACAATAACAAGGGCGCACAGCTTGTCATCCTCACCGCGAAGGCCGCTGTAAACACCGTCAGCCCAGATGTAGACCCATGTATCTTCGTCCAACGGCTCATCTCTCCAGCCGTCATATTCCTTGGCCCAGTCCCGCTTCAGGCGCGACACGGTGTTGGCTGACAGTCCTTTGGCATCAGGCCCCAAAAGCACCTTCAATGCAGCACCCATCTCGCCGCTGGAAACGCCCTTCAGATACAGCCAGGGCAAAGCGGCTTCCAGTGTTTTCGTTTTGCGAACGTAAGGCGGCACCAAAGCAGAGTGGAACGTCACAGGTTCACCGCTCTTGGAGCGAACCTTGGGAATGCGCACACTCACTGGTCCAATGCCCGTTTGTAATGGCCGGGCTGGATGATGGCCGTTACGCACAACAGCCGCGTGGCCCGTCTCAGTACGTAAGTTCGCAAATTGCGCCAGAAAACTCTCAAGCTCAGCCTCAACCGCCGTTGCTATCAATTGCTGTGCTCCTGTTTTCAGCAAATCCGTCAGAGCGTCCGAAATCCCGTCTCGACTGGCAAAATCAACAATGTTATTCGTATTCATGGTGGTGTATCTCCTATGGTTGGGTTGCTGCGATTCAACAACAACAAATCAACCAGATACGCCGCCAACTTTCAAATCCCCGAAACACCAGATTCAGTCATAACTCCCAGCGCGCGGCGCTCCCCGGAGTTCATTGCCAATGTTATGCTCGGTTATCGCCATGATAGCGCGCGTTATAGTGCAGCTCTTGCAGACAAACGACGCATAGAAGCATTGGTCGATGACTTTTTGTCCAATCAGGTATGGGTAATTCCCGTAACAGCCACCTCAGTCTTCAAACACATGAAACCGAGCAGCGATCATAAAGGCGTCCGCGATTACAAAGATCCGCTAATGGTCAATGGGCACCCGGTAAACTATTTCGATGCGTTGACGGCATTTGTAACGCCAATCTCGTTAACCGGCCATCCAGTGGTGACGATCCCTTTGGGTCTGGATAGAAACGGACTACCCGTGGGTGCGCAGATAATTGGCAAAAAGGGCAATGAGAACTCATTAATCCAAACCGCCAAAATTCTTTGCGATATTTTGTCACCACCAAATTGCCCTATGCTCGATGAAGATCACCCGCCTGCCTGATCGCTTGTGGGTATAAACCAAACCTTAGCCGGCAACTTCAGGGCAGTAATACCAAATTGCGGAGATATTGACTCATATGGGTTAATATCTCCGCAACTTGGTATAAGTGGGCTATGCGGGTATCAAAACCATTTTCGTTCAATACCCGCTTGCGAGTTTAATTTGCTTTGTTGTTATCCACTGGTCCGCCAAACAGTTTGGTACCGCTTAATATTCCGGCGACACTGTTCAAATCCACACCACCGCCATTATTGATTGACAGAGTTGTTGGCAGTTTCAGATAACCCAGTATTTCCGGGTTTTCCTTGAGTGTGTTCAAGATCAGCTCAAGAGCCTGCCACTGAACCACCCGGTCTTTACCCAGAACATTAGCAAGTGCTTCACGTCCTGCCGCAGCATTGGTATCGAATTCCTTGGCAGCGATACCCAGGTTGGTTTGTTGCTTGATTTTCAATTCAGAGGTCTCCACCTGAATGCTGGCTTCAACCAGTGCACCTTGTTTATCAGCCCGTGACTGGGCAGCTTCTGTTGCCTGTCTTTGTACCTGCGCAAGACGTTTCTGGATGAACGTGCGTTGCATTTGACCTGCAAGCTGCTCCTGTTTTCTGGCAACCAGTAATTCTGGTGGCAGATCAGCATTGCCAAATTTTACCGAGGCAATTTCGATACCCGCTCCAGCGCCCACTCTTTTGATGTCAGAAGATGTCAGATTTTCTAAAGCCTCACGTTCATTTTGAAAATCCAACACACGGGTTGATCGCACAATCCGTTTGGTCGCGTCAGGAAGCACAAAACTGGCGATACGACGTTTCAGGTCTGCAGCTTCTGCTTCGCGTTGTTGTGGGTTCAGGTTTATTTCCGCCTGCGTATCAAGCAAAATAGCTAGACGGGCCTCCAAGGCTTTTTTATCCGCGAGGGCTTCTTCATACGCAGCGGTATTCAAAACGGTTAACCGCGAGCCGCCGATGTTTCGCAAAATTGAACGCACCTGTGGTGTGATAATACGATCTTCTACTTCCTGAAGACCGCCAACAGCAGCTACCACCAATGGCGATTTGTCGGGTGTTACACTGGCTTGCAGGCGTAGTTCCTGATGAACATCCCAACCCTCTACTTTAACAATAATGGCAGGTCCGGCAGCACTGGCAGGTGTTTCAATCTGCAATCGCCCTTCTTCCTGGGTGATTTGCCCTTTTTCATCAACGGTAAGATTAATCCAGCGGCGGATATATCCACCTTTGTAAACCCAGTTTTGTAACCGGTTATCTACTGATTTGACGGTGTAGAT
>JAAETJ010001083.1 GCA_024228495.1 bacterium
TATTCATCTTTTCAAGAAGTTAAATATCACATCACCGAGTATGTTATTGGGTATTACAGTCAACTCAGGCCACATACTCACAATGAGGGGGCGGCACCGAATGGCACTTACTTAAGCTTCTTCGGGTGGCCATTTTTCCGAACATTTTCTTGAGCAATGGACCTCTGCTTAGTGAGTAATGGAAAGGGTTTTGGCCTTCGTTTAACGGCCCGCGGCTCGATTCGCCCCGGGCGATTCCCTACCCTCTGCTGTGCTATCAAGATGAATAACCCGACAAGTTTGTCGTCATCATACCCCCCTGATCCGCTCTGCCGCCAGGCAATCCACATTTGCAGCGTGTGCTTGAAACTGAGCTGACGAGGTAATACGTCAGCCAAGAAAGCCGCCTGAGCCATCAGCAGTCGGATTAGGTTGTAGGCCAACAGGTAGACCCAGATCTCTTTCTCCGCCATCGCCGGTGTACGGCAACTCAGCATCTCCATCCCCAGTGTGGTCTTGATGTTGCGTAGATCCAATTCGACATGCCAGCGGTCTTGATAAAGCTTCTTCAGGGCCGCTTTGCTTGTGCGCTTTGAACAAAGCAACGTGGTCATCAAAATCTTGCCACCAGTGTGGAGCTCTCGCGCCTTCAGACTGTTTGGTGCCTGATCATAATCAGTCTGGCTCATCCAGCCGGGCTTGAGTTTCGGCTTGCATAGCTCAATTACATGGTCACGCTGCCCAAGCCGCTGGCCGCGACGAAAATCTGTACTACGCCGCCTTGCTCCCTGTTGTTCGAACACTCCATCTATGCCCCGTTTCTGCAACGCACACAACAGAAAATAGGTGGCGTAGAATGCATCGCCCAACAGGATGTCGCCAGACTCAAGCGTATCCAGCATCGATCTGAGCAGAGATTGCTCATCGCTGCCTTTGCCTTGGCAAGGCCCCATGGCCGAATTGAGCACCGCACCACTGGCCAGGCAGATAATTCCAACCAGACGGCACAGAGGGAATCCCAGTCCGGCCTGTTGACTGCTCGGTTGCGGGTAGACCTCCTGATTGTCCGGCGTATCGGGTAGCGTAACGGTGGCACCATCCACCAGTCTGACCGGACGACCTCGCCAGTGCCATCTGTTCGGGGTGTGTTCCGTTATCATGCGCCCAGTATGGCAGGTCAGCGTGGAAATCATTTCCAATGGCAGCCGCTTTCGCGCCTGACAATAGGCGCCTGTATGGGTGCTACAGACCGGTAGTCCACCCATCAATCGCTTGATTGCCGCATCATCTACGATACTCTGACAAGAGCGATCCTGACTCATCGCTTGGGCCAGAAACATCGACAGTGTTTCGGTCGGCGGAAACAGCCTTTCCCGATGGTCGGGTAACAATGATTCGACTTGATCCAAAAACTCCGGACCGGTCAACAAGTTAAAGAAGGCATAGGTATCGCTATTTTCTGCTTGAGTTTTGACACGTTTTTGTTGATGTATGCGGGCACGTTGACTAGGATGCATTAAGGCTGGTTCCTTGGTTGTTTGGTGTAGGTTTGGCGATTTGCATCTTATCACCAGAACCAGCCTTTTTTGCTTTCTATTTCAGTCTGTTATTGCTTAAGTAAGTGCCATTCCCCTCGATACCCTTTTTCAGAAAAGCGGTTGTAGAAGGGATATTCACTGGCAAACGGGATATGGGTATGAGAAGTAAAAACCATAATTAAGAATGGCGCCTCAGAATCGGCAAATTCGGTAATTTTCGCCCGTGCTGCACGCCCCACTTCTTTCCCCATGGGAACGCCTGCCAAATAATACAGCTCGGGTAGGAATGTCCTGCAAAACCGGTTGGGGGTAA
>JAAETJ010001084.1 GCA_024228495.1 bacterium
TCTATCTGAACCTACACAGGATATACATACCGATTTAGCTGCCATCAAACAGACAGTGTCCGTTGTCAGGGGTAGAGCGGTCTATGTGGCGGGCTTCAAAATACTGTATATAAAATACATCATTTTCTGCTGGTTGATCCTGAGAAACACTTCGCATTCATTGCACTCAACCAGACAATCCGTTATTCCTTATTCATCTTTTCGAGTTGGGTAATTTTTATGTCGCATATTTTTATCAGTTATTCTTCAAAGCATCGTGATTTAACAGAACAACTCGCAGATTTTCTTGAAAGCTGCGGGCTTGATGTTTGGTGGGACAAGGAGCTTGCGGCGCGGAGCTCTTTCGACTGGCAGATCCACGAGAAGCTGCGCACGGCTGGTTGTGTCGTCGTGCTGTGGACGCCCGGCGCACTTACTTCGGAATGGGTCAAAAAAGAAGCGGACTATGCGCTTGAGCGAAATATGATCGTCAGTGTTACAGCGGATGAGGTGACGTACACATCGCTGCCAGAGCCCTACTGCACTCATGACCAGCATCGTCCCTTTGAAGAGGATGTTATTCTGCGCGACGTTCTGGCCGTACGTGAGGGCCGGTTGCTACTGGAAGACAAGCGCGAAAAAATTCCGGCGCCAGATGCCCGTACGCCGACTATGTTGTTGCAGGCAAAATTTGGTCTCGTGCAGTTCACCGGCAATACCGATGTCAAACGTGATCTTGTAGATTGGGCGCTGGCGCAAGGCCCCTACCTTGAGCAGGCACGGCGTGCCTCGGGCCGTCTCATCCATGGGCCGGGTGGGCTCGGCAAGACACGGCTATTGATTGAAGTCGCCGGGGATTTACGGGCAAAGGGCTGGTCGGCAGGCTTTCTCGCCCGTCCCGGCTTCGACGATCAGCCTGAGGATACTTCAGAAAATCGCGCAGAGCGGCGGGAGCGCCAAACCA
>JAAETJ010001085.1 GCA_024228495.1 bacterium
ATCCTACCCTATCGCCTATCCAAATCATCACGCAGCTACTCGCTGTATGAAAAAATCGAGTGAGGAAGCTATGACCCAGCTCAAAATCACACATCTCCGCATCGACTGTATCGCCGACACCGAGGTTCACCTGGGTGGCCACATGGCTGGTAACAATCTACGCAATGGGCTGGTCAATGTGATGCGCCGCGCTACCTGCCCCGAAACAGGGCGGCGCGGCACGCCCACGCCAGAACATGCGATCAATTGTCCAGCCTGCCGATTGCTGGCCGCTGAATTTGACCCCGGAACCGTCTTTCGACCGTACGCAATTGTGCCACCACAGCCGCCACGCCAACTGGTGCAGTTCGGTGAGCGGTTCAGCTTTGGCCTGACACTTTTTGGCAGCGGACGAGATTACCTGCCGTACTTTGTGCTGGCGCTGACCGACCTGGGCAGCAGCGAAGGGGTAGGGTGGGGGCGACGAGAAGGAAACGGTCGTTTCCACATCCACACCATCGCTGCTATCGACCCGTTACGGGGTGACAAACAAACCATCCTCGCACCCGGTGACCGATTTGTCTACCAACCCACGCAAGAAGTAGATTGGACTGCCGTTTCACACATCGCACAACTGCATTTGCAACAGTTGCAGCCACACAATCGTCTCGCCATTCGTTTCCACACATCGCTGCGGCTGCGTGAAAACAGGCAATTTCTTAAAACGCCAGATTTCGGCGTTTTTTTTAAGCGGCTTCTGTTTCGCATAGATCAACTTGGGCAGCAATTTTCGCATGACCCAAAACGACCCATGATGCAAATTCAAGCGTTAGAACAGGCAGCCAATCAGGTACGCCTGATTGAAACCAACACACGCTGGCAAGACCGCCACATCTACTCAGGGCGACAGCAGCGAAAAGTACATCAGGGTGGCTTAACGGGAACGGCCGTTTACCACACTAACGAGTGGACAGACCTGCTACCTTGGCTCATTTTGGGGCAGGCGACCCAGGTCGGCAACGCAGTGGTGAAGGGGAATGGTGTGTTCTCAATGGTGGGGGAATGGCCTGATTATTGGGAATGGCTACAGGCAGATGGAACGTAAACGGCAGTTTCTATCCTGTCGTAAACCTCCCCCCCCTTTTTTACAAAAATCAATTTGCGAAAAAGGGGTCAATTTTGTAGCATGTGATCAGATGAACCTTAACAATGGCCTTCAAATCTGCGATGTAACGTGTGTAACGGCCGTTACCCACCAAAAATGTCCCAATAAACCAACAAATCGTACGCGTATCGTCAAAATGTCTCGCCAGAGAGCTGAAACAGGAAACAGCTATTCCTCTGCATCCATCCCACCCGGATACAATACAATACCTTCGTTGGTAACCAAAATGGTATCAAGCATACCTACCATGCGTAACACATCAATTGTTTGGCGTGCGATACTTGAATTTGACTTATTTGGTTCATCTTTGCTACCTGATAACCAAACGGCCGTATCCGACCCACCATCCTCCTTCCCATAAACACTCGCCAGCGCTCCCATCAAAATTGCCCAGCGCTTCTCCGGAGGGAAATGCGCCAGATAATCCTCGGCGGCAGCCTTCGCCCGCTCCAGCACGTTGGTGTGCTGTCCTTTCCCCATCCGCAAAGCGGCCGTATATGCCTTATTCAACCCGGCACCTAGCTTAACTGACTCCGGATTAGCTAACGCCACATCTAGCATCGCCTGCGGTGGCCGTGCTTTGCTCACCATCTCATCTCGCTGCTGCTGCATCGTCTGGATATGAGTCTTTACTCCATTCTCAAGTCGATCCAACCAGTGCGCTTTGTTCCCAGCAATATCGCTGGTGCGGGGCAGGGGAGGGCGATTTTCTTTATCCGACCAATCCATACTCAGTCGCTTATGCAGAATGGCTGGAATAGGAACTTTACTTTCCAGAATCTCACGCGAGTTCGCATAGTTCCATATCACAGCTTGGCTCAAGTCTGCACCTGTTTTTACGGCACTGTCAATAATGTCTTCCAGTGGGGCAGGGGGAGTGGCTGGTAAACGGCCGTATAGTGCCTTATTCAACATCAACGAATTACAATACATCCCCAACGCCCCCTGATTCGCAATTGCTCGACTAATCGCCTCCTCCATCACATCGACACTGTATGCTTCCCCTACACCCAATCCACCAGCAGTTCCCGGATCGACTAGACCCAGATACGCTGTTTCCGTGAAATCTACACGGGGCGGCAAAGTGCGACTATCAGCCTGAGGATAAACGGCCGTTTCTTTCTCCCCATCATCCGAAACACTCACCGTCCAGGGCAATACTTGTGAATTGTCTGTAGGCTTCAACACAACATATTCACCCACCTGGTTTGGGCTGCGCCACGCCAACACCTTGCGTTCCCCATCATGATCAGTAAAAGGGTGCAGCCATAGCGCATCATCATGATCCGCCCCGCCCAGAATGCCAGCTATTCCCTCTCCTTTGGGTGAGTCCGGCAGTGATAGCCAATCCTCATCATTGACCCAGGCTGTGCCGCGTTTGTCATCAATATGAATGTGGCCTCTGGGAATTCCCAACTCCTCGATTCCGGCTCTTTTGCCCACCACCTCGGGCATCACATAATGCCGCCCACCAGGAATCGGCAGCCGCATTTTCTCCAACGTGGAATGATTCAACCGCTTCAAGTGCTGGTTCATCAAACTCTTGACATGGCTGCGAAACCACATCGGATGGCCGCCGCTGGCAAAATATTCCCGCAGCGGCCACGCCTGCACTTCATCCAACGTTGTATGCCGGTCAATGCGTCCCATCGCTTCGGCAACTTGACCCGTCTCTACCGCCTGCACAAACAGATTTCCTTCATCTTTCAGCCAATCTAGCAGCGTATCTTCCTGAAAAAAAGGATACAGATTTATCAGACTTTGAATGTCCAAGCGCATATCATTATGGCCGTGAACAAAGCTGAGACCAACAAAGGTACGGCCGTTATCCAACTGCACCTCTTTCTTTGTATCCTGGGGTAGGAGGAAGTCTACGGAACGGCCGTCTGCATCTCGCAAATCATCGGCCACAATTGCATGCCCCTTATCCTGTCCCTTGGGAGTCATCACCGTAAACTCCACTCGCTTCGCATAACGCAACTCGTTTTCTAATCGCTCTCGTTTCGCTGGCGCTAGATGCTCAGAAAGCTTCATCCCTTCGACCTGCGACATGCCATCGCCACTCAGGGCAAGCTTCCTCAGCATTTTGCGAGAAATCAGACCCGCGCCATCCCAGACTTTGGCTTCTTTCGGAGTTTGTTCCATGTAAGCAATATTGACATCATCGGGATTAAAAAAGCCGCTGACAAAATGCGGTCGCATAATGCGAGATAGCCGCTTGGAAAGTACAAACCCACCCTTGTGCATATCCAGTTGCAGGCCGGTTTCTTCCAAAAACTGTGCCGTCGTCATCCCATCAACATATAGATCATTGACCTGGCTGCCATTCACCCAGCGCAGGGTGGGGGAGCTGGTTTCTCCAACTCTGCCAAAGGCATGAGCAGGAAGCGGGTCTGATATTTCATTCAGTGGATGTGTGAGAATGCGCCAGGCACGTTTTGTCTGTTCCAGGAAAGGATATATCGCACCGCCAGACTTATCGTCAAAACTGGTGATGGTATAGGGCAAATTCTCCAACACATCTGGTGGTAAATAACCTGTGCCAGGGCTGCTTGCACCACGTCCGCCCATTAGCTTCCCCCATCCACACCGTTCAGATGCTTTGCCTTACGCCGGATAGTGGTGACATGCACCCCCAACTGCGCGGCCGCATCTTTAGCCGTAAGCAATTGCGCATTAAACAGTGCCAGCGTCTGCATCTCTGGATTAAGTGCCTGCCACGCCTTGCCAATAGCTTGCATCTCGGTCAGCTTTGTCTGCATTTGAGCAACTTCCGCCTGCACCTGTTCAAGCTGGCTTTGCACCCCATCTGCCTGTGCCTGCGCTTCTGCTAACTTCGTTTGCATCTCGGTTGCTTGTGTGCGCTCCATGTCTGCTTGCTGCTGCATCTGGTTTGCACGCGCTTGTGCAGCCTCTGCTTCTTGCTGCATTGTTTCTGCTTGCTGCTGCGCCTCGACGATGAGCAACTGCCAGTCGGTAATCGTCTCCTGCTCATGCTGCTGGTGATGCCACGCCATAATGGCCAATCCCACCGGCACAATACTGGCAAAGAGAATCACCTGCCACCAGATCAGGAGGTCACCTTCTCCCGGCTGATTGTAGAATATCCATTGCAGGCCAAAAGCCATGAGCGTGGTGAATACGGCCGTCAACTTCCACATCCCTGCTCCAGATCTCACAGCTCGCTGTACTGTTCTGAAATGCATCAGGTCTACAAATAAGGCCATGGGTAAAGCAACCAGGAGCGGATCATGGCTGCGTAATGCCTG
>JAAETJ010001086.1 GCA_024228495.1 bacterium
CATCTATACTAATTTTGGATTTGAGGGGATGGCTGTTCTATTTGCCGCCATGGCTGGCATCCTATTGCTCATCTCCATCCTCAGGAATTCTGAAGACCCACAGGCTCAAGAGGCACCTCCGCTAAATATCAAGGATGCTTTTGGTGATGTATTCCATGACCGACCCTTCTGGCACTTCACGGCCGTTGCCACCCTGCTCTGGTTTGCCACTGGACTCTATACGATAGGAACCGCTTTTTATACCAAGTACACGCTTGAGGCTGATCCTCTTGCGCCAAGTTTCATCTTTGGCGCGGTCTTCATCATCGCCATTCTGTCTGTCTCGCAATGGAGCAGATTGATTCGCCGCTGGGGTATCAAGCGAATTTGGTTGTGGGGCATCGGGCTGATGTTGCTATCGGCTGTTGTGATCGGACTGGCCTCTAATTTAGTAACGGCCGTTATCGGTGCAGCCATCGCCGGAGCCGGTTTAGGGGGCATCAAAGTCTGCCGAGAAATGATTCTAGC
>JAAETJ010001087.1 GCA_024228495.1 bacterium
CCAGAAGCGCCTGTGATCAAAACCTTTTGCCCAGCTTGAATCTGGCCGACATTCCGCAGCCCTTGCAAAGCCACCAGCGCCGCTTGTGGCGCTGCCGCTGCCTCCGCAAAAGTGATATTTGCCGGTTTCAACGCCAATTCATATTCAGGCACACACACATACTCGGCATACGTTCCTGCACCGTGTAGCAAATTGTCGCCAAAGACCGCATCACCTGGCTTGAACTGCGTCACGTTTTTGCCCACCGCTTCCACCCGCCCCGCTACGTCGCTGCCAGGATTCATCTGTTTGGGTCTCAGAAGCCCCGACCAAAAGCGCGAGATGAGCGGTTTGCCACTCACCGAAAACATATTGCCAGCATTGATCGCCGCAGCATGAACTTTCACCAGCGCTTCATCATCTTTCGGATTGGGTTTTTCAACCTCTTCAAGTTTTAGGACATCAGGTGAACCATATTCGTGATTAACAATCGCTTTCATAATTACTTATCCCAATTTGTTAGATTTTGCTTTCGTGTTCTCCTGTTTGACTGACGCGGGCGCAGCCACTCTTCCTTCCCAGCTTACCCGCATCATTTCCAAAACTTCCTATGGGGTCTTCGATAGACTATAGAGCTTCCGTCCCATGACGAGATAGAAGATGAGGCATGCGAAATAGCTACCCGCGCCAACCATAGAGGAGGGATCGATCATTTGGAGAATGGCCGCTACGAGACCAAGTATCCCGAGTACCACGCTCACCCAGCCAAAGCCTTTGCCAAAGGTCGGGGAGCTGAACATCCCCACCCCGA
>JAAETJ010001088.1 GCA_024228495.1 bacterium
GATGGTCTTGGGGCCGCTTTTTAATATATCAGTACGGTAGCCAAAGGTGGTTGAGAAAACAATCTGCGGGACGAAACAAGGTGAAACTTCGGCTGCTGCGCCAAAGTCAGCTGCCGCTGAGGTACCGTCTGGCGCTGGTAGAAAGTCCTTGTCGTAATCAAATTCAACCAGCAAACCTTCGTCGCACAGAGCGATCGCCACATCGGGCTCCACGTCGACCAGGTCCCAGGTCACGTTGCCCGCTTCCGCCTGAGCGCGAATCTTGGCCGCTGCCTCCGACGAAGAGTCGTCGTTGACTATTTTGACGCTCGGATTTTTGGCCATATAGGGGTCATGATAAGCCAGTTGCTGACTCTTGGTATAAGCACCACCCCAGGATACGACAACCATTTGGGTGTCGGCTGAAGCAGCTGTGATACCCGCTGAACCGACCGCAAACGCGGTTGCCAGCAAGCTGTGTTTAAAAACGTTATTCATTTCTATTTTCCTCGGTCGTTAAATTATATTTTAATTTTCATATTATGAAGCGCCTGACCCAGTACGAATTCGACGCTTTACTACTCTAGTCATGCACTCTGACCACACGCAACTTAGTCCGTCGGATCCAGTGCACGACAATCTTCTGTGGACCAACCTATATTTACCGTGCCACCTTCAGCAACTTGGGGATGAGCCGTAGAATTCGGAATTTTGACAACAAAGTCTTCACGTCCGCAAACCTGCATGCGGGTGCGAATGTGGTCGCCCAGATAAATCAGTTCCAGGGCTTTTGCCTCGAAGTTATTCTCGTACTTGCCGGGTTCAGGGTTGACTTCGACTCGTTCTGGACGCAACGACATCGTTGTGCGCTTGCCTTCACCAGCAATGTTGACCTGCTTGGCGGTAATTTCAGATCCGTCGTCGGTCTTAACCTGACAGGTTTCACCATTGGCGCTGGTGACGGTCCCCTGCATACGGTTGTTATCGCCAATAAAATCTGCGACGAAAGCATTGGTGGGTTTTTCGTATAGGTCGTCGGGCGGCGCCAGCTGTTGCACGACTCCATCGTCAAATACCGCAACGCGATTTGACATGGTCAAGGCTTCACTTTGGTCATGTGTCACGTACAAAACCGTTACCTGAAGAGTTTCGTGTATGTGCTTGATCTCGTATTGCATCTGTTCACGCAGATTCTTATCCAGCGCACCCAGCGGCTCATCCATCAGTACCACGTCCGGGTCAAATACCAGGGCCCGCGCGACGGCGACCCGTTGTGCCTGACCGCCGGATAGTTGGCCTGGACGACGGTTGGCGAATTCACCAAGCTGCACCATGTCGAGCGCTTTTGTAACCTTTGCCTCACGCTCTGATTTACCCATGCCGCGCACTTCCAGTGGGAAAGCAAGGTTTTCACCGACCGTCATGTGCGGGAAAAGCGCGTAGTTCTGAAACACCATGCCGATGCCGCGTTTATGTGGCGGTGTTCGATTGATAGGTTTTCCAGAAAGATAAATCTCGCCACTGGTGGCCGGCTCGAAACCTGCAAGCATCATCAAACAGGTTGTTTTTCCCGAGCCCGATGGGCCGAGCATGGTTAAAAATTCTCCTCGTTCCATATCCAGATTGAAGTCTTTGACAACGAGAGACTCGCCATCATAACTTTTTTGGACATTTTCGAAGC
>JAAETJ010001089.1 GCA_024228495.1 bacterium
CAATTCGTCGACCGCCAACCGGACTGCAACTGCGCAGCGATCACCTACAGCGTCCTTGGTTTCTTCAAGCACTTCCCGAAACAAGCGAACACGATTCTCAAGTTTGCCGCCATATTCATCAGTACGCTGATTTCGTCGCGCTGAAAGAAAATGCATTAACAAAGTGGAATCATGACCCGCATACACATAGACAATATCTGCATCTGCCTGTTTTGCTCGCAAAGCGGCATCACGATGCCAGCGACGAAATTCCCGTATGTCCCTTAAATTCATGCTACGTCCCTGGTTGGGAACGCTTTCGACTGCCGCCAAGTCCGACGGCCCAAGAGGTGGCAACCGGGTGTAAAGGTTCTGAGCACTAACACCGTTATGTGCAAGCTGCACGCCGGCCAGCGCACCGTGCTTATGCACCGCATCGACCATCAGTTCCAGGCACTTCACATCATAATCATCCCACAAGCGAGCCTGGGGTTCCGGTGAATAATCTGATGTGGGATGTATCATGCACTCCTCGGTGCATATCACAGCCCATCCGCCCTCAGCCTTGGCTGCACGCATACTGGCGTGGGTTTGCGGCCAGTTAAAGCCCATCCCATTACAATGGGGTACCTGGTAGAAACGATTTTTTGCAGTAACCGGACCAATCTTGACCGGTTCAAAGAGAATGTCGTAGCGGGGGTCTCGGGTCATTATATGGTGCCTGGGTGTCTGTCCGATCAAAATCCTGCTTTTATTTCCTCGTAGAGCTTGTTCGACGCTGTTTCGAACGCTTGATCCTGCGGAACCATGAATTTACCTGCACCAAGAACATCTTGCGGGTCACGACTCAAACCCAATGACGCGAGAGTTTTATCGTCCACTGACTCAATCGCTTTTTTATTTGAGTGTCCGTATCCTTCTTCGGTGATCAGTATGTGACCACGCTCAACGCTAAGCAATGAATCGATGATATCGTGTGCTTTATCCGGATGAGGCGCATCTTTGTGCATCATCATGCCACATACCCAGGTCAGGGCGCCTTCTTTCGGCTTGGCGAATTTCACTGGAACGCCCTCTTTTTTTAGACCGACAGCAGAGCTGTTCCATGTCATCGCGGCGACCAACTCGCCAGATGCAAGGGCTTGTTCCAACGTGGTGGGATCATCGGTGTATGTCCTAATCAAGGGCCGTTGCTGGCGCACTAAATCGGCTACTTTTTTCAAGTTCTCCTCGGTAGCGATTTCGTTAAAGTCTACGCCAGCGTAGATGGCGGCACACCACCAAGCATCCCCAGCTGAACCGAGCTGTCCAATTTTCCCCTTGTAGCGCTCATCCCAAAGCAGACCCCAGGATTCTTCCTGACCTTGCCAGTCGACTAGGTCGGTGCGATAGGTGATGGACGTCTGACCCCAGTCAAACGGTGCGAAGTAAGGTTTTCCATCCACCACGTTTCCAGGTAATTGCCATAACTGTGGAATCAAGTCTCCCCAGTTAGATAGTTTGGAGGTATCCAGTTGCTGAAACAGGCCACTTTTCACCCAACGCGGGATTTCCACATTGCATGGATGCGCCACATCGACCACGAAACCTGCCCGCATCTTGGTAAAGGCTTCTTCAGATCCACCAAAAGTCGCAAAATTAGGTGGCTCGCCATGCTTTGCAACATAGCTCTCATAGAACTTAGGCAAATCCCAGCCACCCCAAGTGAAATAAGTGGCCTGGTCCGCAGCACCTGCCATAGCCTGTCTGGATAACATCGGCAAGGCGACCATACTAATACCAGCCGCACCCAGAATCTGATTGAAACGACGTCTGGACAATTTGCCCGATTGCAACGTGTCCATCAGTTCATTGTGGGAATAATCACTCTTTTTCATATTTCATCTCCTCCTCGCTTATTAATGGGCATTCATCACGGCGGTGAAAACGCAGCGATGTATTTATGTCCACGAGCACGGTGCTTCGATCCCATTGACACCAGTAACCTTATAAAGATACTATCTGACTAGTCAGTCAGTTACAAGACCTAGTTGGGAATCTAACAGGATTCGCTTCGCTTCACCGCAATCGGAGCAAGAAGTTAATGCAACAACCATCAAGTGACAAACGCCGTGCTCGAGGCGTAGAGACGCGGAGGCTCATCCTCAGGTCTGCAGTATCAAGTATTGCTTCGCTAGGACTCAGCAATATGACACTGGACAGTGTTGCCAAAAGGGTAGGTGTATCGAGAGCACTTGTGGTTTTTCACTTCAAGTCAAAGCGTCTGCTTGTCAAGGAAGCACTGGAATTTCTTGGCAGGCGGTACAGCGAAGGCTGGAACTCTGTGGTTGCAATGAGTGATGGAACAACCATGGAGAGAATTTTTCAGTTGGTGGATTATGACATACGGTTCGCTTGCGAAAATCCGGAGTATCTATCCGCTTGGCATGCTTTCTGGGGCGAATCCAAAGGCAATGCGCTTTACCATGAACTGGGGGTGCCCCGAGACCAACGATATGCCGGTGAAATGAAGGAATTACTTGCCACAATGATCAATGAAGGGGGATATGACAAACAAGAACTTCCTGCAATCATCACGGGGATCAACGCCATGTTATTCGGATTGTGGCTTGAATCACACCTTGATCCAAAACCGGATGATTACATCAAAGGGATGGCTGCTGTACGTCTGTTTCTGAGTAAAACTTTCCCGAACCAGCCATTGCCAACAACGGCTGTCCATGAGTGATAATCCGATGCCAGCAAACAGCAACCTGAAGTCCAGCAAACAAGGCAGAAACTGGCGCGCACGGATTCGTGCATCATTCCTTCGTAGCGAAGCAATTAGAGGTTATACGCTGCTATCTCCCACATTGCTGGTCATGCTATTCAGTATGTGTGTGCCATTCGCCATCATGGTGATCATGAGCTTCTGGACTCAGCATGGTTTTGAATTTGACACCACGCTGACCTTAGCCAATTATGAAAAAGCATTAGAACGCCCTGTGTACACAAAATTGCTGGTTCGATCACTGTGGATCTCAGGTGCCTGCACCATCGCTACCATATTGCTCTCTTATCCCATGGCCTACTACGTGGCCTTTCATGTTCATCGGCGCAAACTACTCTGGATCATCCTGATGACATTGCCGTTCTGGACCAGCTACCTGCTGCGGATTTTCACCTGGAAGATCATCTTGGGATTTAACGGTGTAATAAATTCGGGCCTGATCTCCCTGGGACTGATCGACGCACCCCTTGATTTTTTAATATACAGCCCTACTGCGGTAGTCATCACCCTAACCCACGCTTGGGCAGCGTTCGCGATCCTGCCTATTTATGTTTCACTGGAGAAAATAGATCGCTCATTACTCGAAGCCGCCACAGATTTGGGGGATGGCCCGGTTGCCCGTTTTCTGAGGATAACCCTGCCACTCTCATTACCAGGCGTTATTGCTTCTACAGTACTTATCTTCGTCCCTACTGTGGGCGATTATGTCACTCCGGCCCTGGTTGGCGGCCCGGATGGTTTGATGCTGGCAAACATTATTCAGGTGCATTTCGGCAAGATAAATGACTGGCCAATGGGCTCTGCGTTAGCCATCTCCATGATGTTAATCGTTGGACTGATAGCATTTACGTTTGTCCTGATTACACGAAAAGCTACGGAGCGTGCTGCATGAAAAGTGTCCCGTATATTCAACGGCCTAACAGGCCGCTGCACATTTACGCCATTTTGTTTCGGCTCTCTGGTATTTGCCGGGGTGCCTGATTTCAATCAAAACAATAGGTTACATAAGTATCGTAATTTTTCATGGCTGGAAAAAACATCAGTCGTAATTTCATAAGTATCTGATTCTCAAGCATACAGCCGATAGCCCGAAAGATCCAAATAGATCCGCTGGAATAAGTGCCCCGTATTGACGATGCCATAACAACGCCGTTTAATCACCTTAATTTTATTGTTCAATCCCTCGACAAAACCACTGTTATGTCGATGAATAAAATAATTACTAATCTCGTCTTTATACTTTTCTAAAGTCACTAGAAAGCTATTAAAACAGATGAGTGTACTGCCGCTAACCCGCTTAATCCAAGCCGTGAGTTTACGCTTACCCTGTGCCTTGCTAATCTTCATATCGAAAATGGCGGTTAAGTCCGTGCTCAAGACGTATGCCTGTTTTAACGTCGGCGAATAGGTAAATAATTTCGCCAACACCTCCCGCTCCTCGGCTGTTAAGTCCTCATCACGTTTGCGCAACAACCACATCACGCCTTTGAGTTCTTTGTAGTCCGCTTCGGATAATTCCTCTTTGAGCCGTTTCAGTTCCTGTTTGCGTAACTGCTCTACACCATTACGATACAGTTTCGCCACATGAAAACGATCTACCACCAACACGACTTTCTTCCCGAACACTTCCTTGGCCGCATTGATGAAACCGTCGTACATATCCGAGCACACTGCTTGTACTTTCTTTCGTAACCGCTTGGGTATGCTCGATAAAAAGGCCTTCACCGTCACCTTCGTGCGGTCTTTCAAGACCCCCAAAATGTGGGTTTCACCCCCCACCCGTCCGGTCACTATCGTTACAAAATCCTGGTGCCCCTTCTTCAAGGAAATCTCATCTAACCCCACGACCTCCAGCAACTCCAGCGTCGCCCAGTCGATCTCTTTCTCAATAGTCCGGTCGATAATACCCATCACGGCTTCATAACCTAACCCTTCCTTGCGGCTGACATCCCAGACTGTACTATTCACACAGGACAACAAAATGTGCTTCTCAAAACTCACCGTCTGCGGACTTCTCGGTTCATACCACGACAGCCTTTGCGTCGTCGTGGGGTACCCATCACAAGACCGACATTGATAGCGGGCCGGGCGAATGCGGATATAAACCTGTTTGTCAAACAGCGACAAATGCCTCAAGGTAATCGGTTCGCCATGTCCGTAGCAATGGCTAATCGACTCGCCACATTTATGACAGTGGGTACCGGCCTCTGTGCTCTTTACTACCACCACATAATTGCCCTCTCTATCGAGTTCTACTTTCTCAATTTCGATATTGGGAATATCCAATAAAGTGCTAAAGGCTTGTTTTAGCTCTTGGGCTGTTTTGGGTAGCATGAGATTCCTTAGTGGTTGTGATAACTGATTGATTATACTATACTTGGCAACCCCGGCAAATACCAGAGAACCCATTAAACTCCATCAGGGCAACTTGTGATGCTGGCACATTTTTTTTCAAGACCATCAGGTCTTTTGCGCCCGAACCGTCATGTTTTCTGACGCGCAGCCAGATTCTGGCCAGTTGATAGAGCGCTTTGGCCTTCACCGCTACCCCAAATTGATAGTCAGCTCCTCCTCGGGGGTTTGTTAAGCAGTCAAAGTCCGAGGTGTTGTCGCCACACCGCAAATGCAATACTTGTTTGTTGGTATCAGCCAGGGCTGGCACGCTGACATAGACACATAACAGTAAAATACCTAGCAGACGTTTCATTGAATGGTCATGGTTAATTTGAAGAAAGGGTTGCATCGCCACCAACTGGCTCTACATCAAAAGGCATCTTTTGAGCCGCCGTTGACAACAGAACTGTCACCATTGGGTCGGGCCGCCCAGCCCATTGGACTCGGGGTTACCCAAATCATACTTGCCATCACGGCGATGCTCACTCCCCACCCGCACTATCAAAAATGCATTTGACGGTCCAAACTTCAAAGGAGATGGATGGTATCAGGCTGGCCGTGGCGATAGCGACGGAAAAGTCCCCAAACAACAGCGCCGTTATTGGGGATTGCGTTGCATGAATCTTTGTTCATGGTAGTGTGTTTTCTCATGCGCTTTCGCTATTTCGTTCAATCAATGCTGGATCCCTTCACGCTGCCGCCGTCACAGCTATACGAGGTGTAGTAGGCGTATTCCTTGCTGTCATCGCTGTTTGTAAATTTCTTTCCATGCATAAAGACCTTGCAGTTGCCTGTCCCCTTTAGAGTTGATTTGATGTCGTTGCAAGACATTGTGACGACCATATCGCCGGAGTCATTCGGGGTGGCCTTGATCTTGATTTTATCGAAGCCCTGTTTCTTATCCAGGTTCATGGTATTACTGGCGTCCGCCGCGATACTCAGGGTGTTTGAACCCGCCTTGGTCCCATCAGCCTTTTCGGCCCAGATCTTCACTGTTTTTACCCGACTCAGTTGGTTGTATTCACTACCGCCGGATCCGGAAGCACGTCCAGTGTGGTTACGGAACTTGATGTTGCACTTCTTATCCGCTCCCCAGCAGG
>JAAETJ010001090.1 GCA_024228495.1 bacterium
ACAGAACAGTATGCGCCCTATATCGACCGGGGAGCCTTACAACGTCAGTCCGGATCTACTCGAACTCGGACAATCTCCGGTACATCTGGCTCCCAAACCGGTACCAAAACCGGTACTAGAGAAAAGGGAGTTATTGATCTGGACACCGTCACTAAAGCAGCCCAGGCCATTTCCGGTGAAGTGGTGCTGGACAAGCTGTTGACCAAGCTGATGCAGACGGTACGCCAGAACGCCGGGGCCGAAAAGGCCATCCTGCTATTAACACAGGGCGAGGACAATGAACTACTCATTCAAGCCAAAAGTGTAGGGAATAACGAGATTGAAGTGCTGACGGCTGAAAACCCAGCCGAGAGCGATCAATTACCAGCGGGGATTATCAACTATGTCGCCCGCAGTTTGGAAAACGTGGTGCTGGGTGAAGCGACACAGGAAGGCAATTTTACCAGTGACCCCTATATTCAAAGCCAGCGGTCAAAATCGGTGCTGGGTATGCCTATTCTCAATCAGGGCAAGCTGGTCGGGCTGCTCTATTTGGAGAATAATGTCACCGCTTATGCCTTCACCCCGGATCGGTTGGAGGTGTTACAAATTCTGGCCTCGCAGGCGGCCATTGCTCTGGAAAACTCCTTGTTAGTAGAAGGCTTAGAGCAGCGGGTTGAAGAGAGAACGGCCGCATTGGAGCAAGCTAAAGAAGTGGCCGAAGTGGCCAACCAGGCCAAAAGTGACTTTCTGTCTAGTATGAGTCATGAGCTGCGCACCCCGCTCAACGGTATTTTGGGTTATGCCCAAATCCTACAGCGCGACTCAGACTTGACGGCTCAACAACACGAAGGGGTGCAAATAATTGAGCAAAGCGGCCAACATCTGCTCAGCCTGATTAATGATGTGCTGGATCTGGCCAAGATCGAAGCCGGCAAAATGGGCCTCATGCCCCAGGACACGATGCTTGCTGACCTGTTGCGCGGCGTGCAGGGTATTATGGAGATACGAGCCAGGCAAAAGGATTTGGCGTATGAGCAGCAGACATCATTGGCCTTGCCCGCCGCCATTCATGTGGATGAGCAACGGTTACAGCAGGTGTTGATTAATCTGGTAGGCAATGCGATTAAGTTCACCGACGAAGGCCAGATAACGCTCAAAGTCTCTCTCTTAGCCGCAGTTGAGGAAACAGAAACCTGCTGCCTCCGTTTTGCTGTGAGTGACACCGGGGTGGGGATGACGGCCGCGGAAGTGGCGGTGATTTTCACTCAGTTTGAACGGGTGGGCAGCCAACAACGAGCCGGGACGGGCTTGGGTTTGGCTATCAGCCGACGGCTGGTGCAGGCGATGGGGGGTGAGTTGCTGGTTGAGAGTGAATCTGGTGTGGGCAGCACTTTTTGGTTTGATATTGAAGTACTGGTGGTGCAAGCTGCCGTTAAGGAAACGGCCGTTTCCAGCCAACAAATTATGGGCTACACCGGCGCCAGACAAAAAATCCTGGTCGTCGACGATGACCAGAGCAAGTTGGGCGTGCTGTACAATTTGCTAAAGCCTATGGGGTTTGCAGTGGCGACGGCCAAAGATGGTCGGGAAGCAGTGGCGCAGGCCCAGCTGAACCATCCCCATCTTGTTCTTATGGATTTAGTGATGCCCAATATGGATGGGCTGGAAGCAACGCGCACTTTGCGCCAACTGCCAGACCTGCAAGCTGTCCCCATTATTGCGGTGTCGGCTAAAGCTTTTGCGGCCGACAGG
>JAAETJ010001091.1 GCA_024228495.1 bacterium
GTCAGACCTCCTGATCTACAGGAAGGACGAGAATCAACCGATTTCTAGAAAATAATATGATAATCAAAGAGATAAAAACGCGTATGGGTAAAAGCAAGGCATAGCCTAAAGAACCGGTAGGATTTTGCAAAGAGACCAAAAGCCATTGAAGACGTCTTTTGGCAGTAAGATAAGTGTTAATATCGACCCCACATTCTTTAACCCACACGCTGGAAGGTTCGAATCATGCCGCAAGCACAACTGCCTATTTTCCCCAATGGCACCTCAATCATTAATGCGAATCTTGCTTTCGAAAGAAAGGGCGGCAGGGTGACCTATTTTAACGGAACGATGCCGGTATTTGTACATGATGAGTACGACCTGAATACGTTTCGGATGATCACCAGTCAATTCTATGTCAACGGTAATGCCACGCAGGCCGAAATCTGCCGTGCTTTTGGTGTTATTCCCATCAGTGTCAAACGCTCGGTCAAGAAATACCGCGAACAAGGTGCTGCGGGATTTTATCAAGCGCGCAATACCCGAGGTGCAACGGTACTCACCGCAGAAGTGCTTGAACAAGCCCAAAAATTACTGGATCAGGATAAAGCGGTTTCTGAGGTTGCCAAAGCGGTGGCGGTCAAAAGCAACACGTTAAACAAAGCCATCCTCGATAAGCGCCTGCATAAGCCTGCCAAAAAAAAGTAAATCCGCTGACGCTGGTCGCCAGCAACAAGAGCGAGCGTAATGCCATAGATCACCAGGCCCCGATTGGCATGGGCGCCACTAATACGCTGGATCGCATGGCGGCAATGCTTGGTCAAATCAGTGTAGTGCCGATTCGGTTCCAAGCATCAAACGATGTCCCAATGGTGGCGTTTTGTTCGCACTGCCCGCCCTATTAGCCATTGGCTTGCTGCACAACACACAAAAATATTTTCAACTACCCAACGGCTACTATGGTCTCGACAGTCTCTTTTTGTTGCTGGCCTTTATGTCATTAACGCGGATCAAAAGTATCGAATGACTGCGCTATTCTACCCCCGGAGAATGGGGGAATCTTTGGGACTGGATCGGATACCCGAAGTACGCACGCTACGCTCGAAGTTGAAAATTCTCTCAGAGCAGGGTAAAGCGGAACAGTGGAGTGCCGAGTTATGTCATCAATGGATGGCCGTGGATTTAGAAGAGGCCGCCGTCTTGTACATCGATGGGCATGTGCGTGTTTACCATGGTTCTCAAACCAGGCTACCTCGCCACTATGTTGCCAGGCAACGCTTATGTTTACGCGCCACGACCGATTACTGGGTCAACGCGATGGATGGCCAGCCCTTCTTTTTCATTAACAAGGCCGTCGATCCAGGATTGATCAAGGTTGACGTCCTCGGGGGTATATCCGCTACGATGTGAAGGGATTCACAAGTGTCGCGAGCGCAAGGATGCGCAGGAGCGACCCAGCTCAAAACCCCTTACAGCGAAGGCTTGCCCCATGAGCGGAGCGAATGCTCAGCGTGGCCCACGAAGTGCTTTGGCCATTGGGCATGGCACCACTCATGTGATTTTTGAACCGCTGGATTTCATTGGTAAACTGGCCGCCCTGGTACCCAGGCCAAGAGTGAATCTGACCCGATTCCATGGCGTTTTAGTCGAGATACCGCACCACCCGAATAGCAAAC
>JAAETJ010001092.1 GCA_024228495.1 bacterium
AATTTCTGGTTTGTCGATCCTGACCGGCGGCCAATAGAAACTGCAAAATATGGTGTTACGTCCTATCGCACCACATTGATCCGCTATGGGGACAAGCAGGAAACCGTGGGCTTTGAATCCGAGGAGAAAATCACCAACGCGCTGCTCAAGGTTACCAGCTCGAAGGTCAAGACAATCTATTTCCTTAAAGGACACGGAGAAAAGGACCTCAAGGACAGCGAAAAAGTTGGGTACAAACTGGCCAAAGAAGCTATTGAGGGCGAGAACTACAAGGTTAGCGATCTTCTGCTTATCAATGAATTGGCGGTCCCCGATGATGCAACCGTTTTGGTTGTTGCCGGGCCTAAAAAGGACATCCTGCCTGAGGAACTAATAAAGATTGAGGAATACGTGAACGGCGGTGGCAGCGTCCTGTTCCTGCTTGATCCCTTGATGGCCCCAAAGATTTCAGAACATCTGGAAAGTTTTGGCTTCGCGGTTGGCAATGACATCATAATTGACAAGAAAAGCAAGATGCTTGGCGCGAATTACCTGACGCCGGTGGTCATGGAGTACAACCAGAAGCACATGATCGGTAAGGACTTCGAGTTCGTCACTTTCTTCCCGGTTTCCCGTTCCATCGAGATTAACGAAGATCCCGCAACCGGCAGATACAATCTGGCCAAGACCGGTTCCAGCAGCTGGGCCAAAAGTAGAGGCACGCTTGAAGAGGAAGACATCGAATTCAACGCGGAACTGGACCAGCCTGGACCGATCAATCTGGCAGCCGTCAGCGTTATCAAGGTTGAGGGCAGTACAGAAGCTGAAACCGTGGATGGGTACAGCAACCTTGAAGAGGGCATGAACCGCTGGGGTCGTATCATCGCCATCGGAGATTCCGATTTCGCTGGCAACGCCTATCTCAACATGATGGGTAACAAGGATTTCTTTCTCAACACCATCAGCTGGCTGGCACAAGAGACGGCCCTGGTTTCAGTACGTAAAAAGAACTCGGAACTTTCACCTCTGACTCTGAGCGATACCCAAAGCAATCTGGTGTTCTGGATTTGCGTCATAATTGGGCCAACCCTGGTTTTGGCGATAGGAGTGGGTGTTACCGAGCGCCGAAGGCGGACCACTTGAAGCAATTCAAAAAGACAATCTTCTGGTTTATTGCGCTGGCAGCAATTTTTGGCAGCTATTTGCTAATCGAAAACCGGGTCGAGGAAAGTGAGCGGGTTGAGCAAGCCATATTAAAGCTGTTTCCTTTCGAGATTGATGACGTGGCGGAATTCTGGATTACCGACGAAAAGGAAACACGGGTGCGCGTCGTCCGGCAAAAGGGCGGCTGGTGGCTGGATCACCCGCTAAAGGCGAAGGGTGATGATGAGGCCATTACCAAGATGCTTGAGAACATCGTCAAGGCGCGCAAGGACGCGGTGTTGTTTGAGAACCCGGAACAGGAAAAGCTAGAGGAATTGGGGTTGGCCCCGCCAAACCTTTCAATTGCGTTCAGGACCGGCAGCGGTGTCACAACCCTGCAGTTTGGAGACAAGGGGCCTACCTTGAACGTGACCTATGGCCGGTTTGAAGGCGAACCGGCGGTTTATAGAGTTCATTCTGATGTAAAAAACGAATCCGATACCAGCGTCTATGCTCTGCGAGATAAAACGACACTGGCCTTTGATCCAACCAAATTGCGGCATCTCAAGATCTCGCGTCGGGATAGAAAAACCATCGAGGTTGTCCATGATCAGGGCCGCTGGGATGTGGTCCAGCCAGAACCGGGGCAGGCCAACCAGGCAACCGTGCTGGAAGTTCTTTTTGCGATCAAGGATACTCCGGTAAAAGCATTTGTCGCCGAAACGTCTGTGGATTTGACCCAATACGGGCTGAACTCGCCTGCTATTGTCGTAACCGTATTGGAGGAGGGAAAGGAAGAGGCCCAGTTGCTTCGCATCGGGGACAGAGACAGGAAACAACGCGGTTATTTCGCCATAAGCAATGAAAACCACAACATTGTATTGCTTGACGAAAAGCTGGTCAAAACTCTGCTTCGTGATGATGGGCAATGGGGGGAGGGGGGCTAGATGTTCCATCCCTGGGGTTTCAGGGTGATTATAGCCTTGCTTGCCTGCGTCACAGCGCTCGGTATTATTGTTTTCTTCACCGGCACACCGGGCAACCAAGAGCCCGCGCCGGAGGTTGCACAGGACAGCCGACCCGAATGGCTGGCCGCCCCGCAGGTTGACCAACAAGATGCCTTGGCCGAAAAAAGGGCCCAGCCACGGGCCTTGACCGTTGGGGTTATAGGCCCTCTGTCCGGAGACGAAGCTGAATTCGGTCAGGCGGTGCTTGCCGGGGTTTCCATTGCTGCGGATCGTTTTAACAGCCTTGGTGGATTTCAAGGTGAGGCCCTCAAAGTTGTGTCTTACGACAATAGTGGCGGATCAGGGCAGGCGCTTGCCATCACCGAGGAACTGATCGCGCAAAACGTCGTGGCAATTTTTGCTGCCCCGACCGGGTGGTCAACCTTTGCGCCGACCCAAATGGTCAATGCGTCAGAAACGGTGTTCATTTCCGTCGGAACAAGGCGGAAAATTGGCAGAAGCGGCGGTTACATCTTCCGTCTTGCACTGCCTGATGAAATCGCCATCGACAAAACGCTCTCATACGTCATCGATACGCTGGGCTACGAGAACCTGGGCTTGGTGAACTCGTCATCCTATGACTATTCGCTGAGCGTTGCCGCCGAGTTTAAACGAAAAGTGCCAGACCTTGGCGGGCAGATTCTTGTTGAAGCCGATACCTACGACACGTTTTCGGGCAAAACCGAGATCAAAAAGGTGGCAGCCGAGCTCAACGCCAGATCAGAGGAACTGCAAGCGATAATCTTTACCGGCAATGCTCAGGAGGCTGCTCGGCTGGCTCTGGCAAATCAGGATCTGGGTTGGGCCATACCTTTGATCGGCGGCGAAGATCTGTTTAACGAACAATTCCTCAAGCAGGGCGGCAAGGCGGTTCGGGGCAGCCTGCTCTACACAACTTTCGCACCCGATCGCGACTCTGCTTTGATGCGTGATTTCATGTCCGAATTTACTGCCCGGAGAAACACCAACCCCGACAGGTTTGCAGCGCTGGCGTTCGATGCGTTCAATTTACTTTCTCAAGCACTTTTGAACGCAAATTCGTTGGAAACCCAGGCTGTCAGGGATGCTTTGCTCGGCCTGGAAGAAATCGAAGGGGTAACCGGCGCAAACCGCTGGGCGTCAGATGGCACCCCAATCAAATACCCCTATTTTTATCGCGTAGAAGGCAGTCCTGCGGGTGAAGAATTCGTGCTGGTAAAGTAGATTTGAACATCATAGTCAACCTTGGAACACGTCGCGTCGAAACGCTTATTCCGCGACAAGGTGCCGGATGTTTTTAAGCCAAAGAGTCAGATATTTTGGAACCTGCAAGAGGGATTGAGGTCCTGCAATGGCAATCAAAATCAACATTCACCACTGGCGCCACTATTTTGGCGGTGCTGCTGTTATCTTGTTGGTCTTGCAGGTTCTGACCGGTATTTTTTTGGGCCTGTATTACAAACCGGATATGCCTCAGGCCTACAGCAGTGTCCAAGATCTTTATCGAAACTTCCCTTTTGGCGCGTGGATCAGGGATTCGCATCGTTGGATAGCGTTTTTTGTTTTCGCTCTGAGTGTTGTGCACGTGGCAAGAACTCTGTTGAGGAGGGATTTCCTGAACTATGGGCAAAGAACCATATGGCTCACTGGTGCTCTGCTGTTTGTGCCAATGTTGGCCCTGCTCGTCACTGGTTTCATTCTGCCATGGGAATGGAAAGCCTATTGG
>JAAETJ010001093.1 GCA_024228495.1 bacterium
AGGCTGGCAGTTTATGCATGCAAGCACACTATATATGCCAGCCGCCGTTGCGGTCTGCCCTTTATCTAAAGGACAGTCAGTTTAATGACCCAATATTGGGTCGAAGTCGGGCGTCAGCCCGACGGGGGGCGGCACTATCAATAACTTGATTTATAGCCATTTTCCAGCATGTGGGCTTACCTTCCACCCCTTACTTTGGTGTTGGTAGGGGCAATGTAATAGGCGAATACAGGGGGAGAAGGGGAAACCCCGTCGTTTGTCCGATAGGAAAAGGCTGCAAAACAGCCCGTAGCTCCTTTTGCTTTCACGCGAAAAATGCCTGGCTACTACCACTCACAGGCCAGCAGAATTTTTTGAGAAAGATTGATTCAAATCTATCATGTAGGGGATTTGCGAAGATTTTTTCCGGTACCCGCTGGTACCCAGCAGCAACCCTGCCCCACACTTTGCTGATTTTGATAGTTGCTCTGGTACCCATATGGTACCCGCGACGGTGTTTTCAACAACCTCAATATCTGCTAAGTCATTGAAATATATGGTAGCGGAGGAGAGATTTGAACTCCCGACACGCGGATTATGATTCCATCTAGGAATACATAACTCATTATAAATCAATATGTTAAAAGGATGCCCGTTGCAACAGCATCATAACAGCATACAACAATGCATAACTAACTCCCGCAAAATTCCCGCATAGATATTGTATCGCACCATTTAAATATAGATGCCCCCTGCTCTATTTTATTCCGGTGAGCAGCAGACAACGGACATATAAAGTGACCACTATGTTCGGTGAAAAAGTGACAAAACCCTCCCTTATGCAATACCGCAATTGTGTCCCATAGGCGTTGACGTCAGACAATGAGTATCAAAAGCAGATTATCTCCTCTGCTCGGCAGAAGCAGGATTTTCAGGTATTAGCTGGGATGGTTCCTGAGTACGTTGAGGGGTAAGAGCGTGTAATTTAATCCAATCCTGATGTTCAGCTGAAATCTGGGCCATCACACTGGTGACAAACTCCTTGACGGCTCGTTCATTTCCAGCAAGAGCGTTCTGGCGGGCTGTTTCGAGACCAGCATCCTTCAATAATTTGAGATTGGCATAGGTAAAACTATAGCGAATGGCATTTCCCTTCGCCCTCTCGAGAAGCGATATAGAAAGTTTGGCAGCAAACAAAGCGGCAAGAATAATACCGCCGGCCAATACATAATTATCCAGATGATCAACCTCTAAATTTTGTAACAGGCCGCTAAACTCGGGATACATATTATAGATGGATCCCTGTTCTCCAGCTGGCGAGAGAACACCGATAAACAATGTGATCAGTAGCAAAACAAAAACCACCAATGTCGCAAAGAGCCACAGATTTCGCGTATGGCGCTCGGATTTTTCGAATATTCCCCCACGCTTTTTATAATAAATCATTTGGTCACCGAGCAGGTAACGTCGGAAATATTCGAGTTTCAGGGGGAGCAGTTTTAACTCTCCCTCAAGCGCAGTTCCGACTGAATCAGCATCAAAAACAGCCAGAAACAGATCCTTGCGGGCCTGCTCAGCTTTACCTCGCGCCTTGTTCCATTTCTCGAATGGTTTCAACCATTCCATCAAAGACATGATAAAAAAGGAAAGAAACAGCGCAAACAGAATAATGGCAATCGCGGCAAGGCGCGCGTAAAAATCAATGTGGGGGTACGCGAACATATCGCCCAATGGCAAAGAGGTCACCAAACTACCAAGAACAACCGCGAGAAACACAGACCAGATAGCTGTCTTGCCCCATCTTTTATATTTTTTCTGGGCGATTTCAGCACGCTCATCATTGATCAAATATTGCTTAACAATTTCTGTTAAATGCGATTGCTTCAAAACCCGCTTAAGGGCGCCAGCATTTGCAGGGAGAAGGTCGGCGTGTTTCTCGGGCTGCAAAATAAAGTCGTCACCGGCATTGTTCCCGATTGCTTCCTCATAGAGATCTATTTCCCGAGCCATGACTTTCCCTTTACAACATTATACGAATAAATAATAACTTTTCTGGTTAGTGAAATTGGTTAACCTTTGCTAGAATGGAAGTTGCAATTCTTAAAGTCAATGAGCATATTTGGGGGTGGATAATGCGTATCCTGGTTTTTTATTTAATTCTTGTCCTGACCGTATTTGCTGCTCCCATTTCACGAGCAGAACAACATGCCCTCCTCATCGGTATCAACAAATACCCCAAAATCAAAGCCAATCTTGATAACGCCATCAATGACGTAAATTCCCTGAAGAAGACTCTCAAGGAGATAGGCTTTGAAGGCGCAAATATTAGGGTCGCCCCTAATCTTAAAACAAAGGAATTTGAAGACAGTTTCAATGACTTTCTGACGCGTCTAAAAAATATTCAAAAAGATTCTGTCGCACTGTTTTTTTTCTCAGGCCACGGCCTTGAATATGAGGGCGAGAATTATCTCGTCCCCGGTGATATCACACGATATCAAGATCCACGCGGCTATGGTCGAAATTCCATCCGCTTAAGCCATTTGTTACGACAGATGCAAAGCGTTCAAATTGAGCTAAAAAACAACAATAAAAATCTGACTGCAATATTTATTGTTGATGCCTGCCGGGAAAATCCACTCAATAAAACAAAAAAAACAAGGGGCTTCATTCCCGAAGGCGGTCTCGCTGCGGTCATACCTCCCAATGGAATATTCATTATGTATTCCGCAGGGGCTGGTCAGTTGGCGCTTGATGGGCTCGACAATGATCCCCCTCATATCAAAAACTCTGTGTATACGCGAAATCTGCTAGATCTGTTGCGAAAGACCAAGTCGGATGAAAACCTTGGACTTGGCTGGCTTGCCCAGGAAGTACGAAGTAAAGTTTATGAGCTCGCTCAAAAGGAAGCAAAACACCTCCAGTCCCCGGCCTATTATGATCAATTTGTCTATCGCAGAAACATCTTGGGTAAACTGATCGACAAAAAATCAAAAGACCAGCAAATGGCTGCACTGCAAAAAGAATTGACTGTCAGATCAGTATCCAATTCGGGTGTCCATATCGGGCGTCAATTCAAAGATTGCGCAGCTTGCCCTGAGATGATGGCCCTGCCGGGGGGGACATTCAAAATGGGATCTCCCGCGAGCGAAAAAGGCCGATCAAAAGATGAAGGAAACATGCGGGATGTCACAGTAAAACGCTTCGCAATATCGCAAATGGAAATCAGCAACAAGCTATGGAACCTTTGTGTCGCTGACAAGAACGGAGCCTGCAAGGGGCATCGCAATGAGAATGAATTTCCGCCAAACAATCCCGTCCATGGTGTCAGCTGGCACGATGCCAACGACTATATCTCCTGGCTTTCATTACGTTCAGAAAAGACCTATCGTTTTTTGACCGAAGCGGAATGGGAATATGCGGCAAGAGCGCGCTCCACAAGCTCCTACTCCTATGGTGATGATCCGGCACAGCTTTGCAAATATGGCAATGGCGCCGATCAAAGCCTGTTATCACTACTCTATTCAAACAAGCAATGCTCTGATCAGTTTGGCAGACGAGCCGCTCCTGTCGGCATTTACCGCCCCAACAATTTCAATCTCTACGGGATGATCGGAAATGTTTGGGAATGGGTCGAAGACTGTTATGTCAGCCACTATAAAGGTGCCCCATCCGACGGGCTGGCGCATACAAAAAATATTGGGAACACTCCTTGCGAACGGGTTGTACGCTCTGGTTCATGGCGTTCGACCCCGGCTGCTCTTCGCTCTGCAGCTCGAAATCACTTTCCCGCAAAACACTCACGCAAAACCATCGGCATCCGGGTTGCAAGGGTCCTTGATGACATCACACCTGTCATCAGCCAGCCGGTTGCTACCACTGAGAGTTCCAGCACAATTGCCTCCATCAGCCCCCCTCACACGATGCCAAAATCTGCGGAAAACGCACCAGCAGGAACGAACGACGTCGTACCAGATACGCCAAAAACCAAGCACGACGAAGAAACCATAATTGCACCTACCCAGCCGCCCACACCAATAAAAGAACCTGCGACCCCAACTGTAAAGCCGCCTGAGACCAGCAAACCCGTGATAGCGATCGAGAAACCAAGCCCTCCGGCTGAGTCGGGCAAACCCGAAATCAATGCAGAAACGAAACCAGTAAAAGCCGAAGAAAAACCCCCGATAGACGTAACCGCATTGGTACCAGCACCAGTTACAACTCCCGCTGTTGCTCCTGCAAAAAAATATGCCCCCCTGTTTAACCGCCAACAGCTCTTGTCATTTTCTCGCAAGGCAAAACCAGAGCTGATTGATGGATTGCTCAACAATCAAAAACTGTTTTACGATGCGAATATCACCACGCCGCTTCGAATTGCTCACTTCTTTTCAACGATGGCCATAGAAACAGGTGGCTTGAAGCGACTTGATGAAAATATGAGCTATTCTGCCCAAGGCCTGCGAAGAACATTTGGTAAGCGTGTCAGTCCTCAAATGGCGAAAAAGCTGCATCGAAAAAAGAAATTGATCGCCAACTATGTCTACGGTAGCCGTAAAGATCTAGGCAATCGGGGGGGAAATGACGGCTGGAACTATCGTGGGTCGGGATATATCCAGCTGACAGGTAGGTATAATTTCAGAGAGCGCGGAAAAACAGTCAAGCTGCCTTTTGAAGCAGAGCCGACAATGGTCAGAAAGGTCTATGGCGGATTAATCGCAGCAACGGCCTTTTGGACAGCTAAAAAAATAAATCGAGCAGCGGACCGAAAAGGCCGAGATTCTGTCAGACGTGTACGCAAGCTCGTCAACGGTGGGAAAAATGGTTTACCGGAAGTAAGGCGTTGGTTTAAAATAGCAAAAAAGGTCTTCGTACCAAAACCCAGAAGCTTCCTGGAGACCGAAGAAGATCGAAAACAAGAAGCGCAAGATGTCTCCGATATGCTCAACGCCAGAGGCTTTACCAAACAAAAATCCAGGGCGCTGGGTTTGGCTGATACCCTTGAGGACAGATTGAAACGCTACCAGAAAGAACGCAACATCCCCGAAACCGGAATATTTGACCTCGACACACTCTACGCAGTCAGCGATTCTCGAGAATGGCGGCACCGCGAAGTGGAATAGAAAATAAGTACAAGAGAAAAGATAAAATCAGAACTTTATGGTTCACGGTTTCCAACTCAAAGTGATCAATTGGGCCATAGGCCTTGATTGCCTTGTGTGTGCCTTTGCCCTTTCGGTTGGCGTAACTGTTGTCGATAAAACCGCGTTCAAAAATCGGCTGAACCACATCGCATAGAGCATGATGTACCACCCGGTCGCGGAAAGGCGCAGCCGACACCATCCGTCTTTTCGGATCATGTACGAGGATGGTGATAAATCTGCCAGGGCAATAGGAGCCTGCGAGCAATTGCCGCTCCAACCGCAACAGTTCGGTTTCCAGATTGGCGAAGAAGGAACTGGCACCGGGTTTGCGGCGTTTGCCTTTGACAGCGCGAAGAGCAGCAGCATGAAGTGCCTGAAAATTGGCGATCCGCTGGAATAGATTGTGTGTCGCTTAGCCATTCCTGTCAGCCTTCATCCATCCACCAATCAACCTGCCTGTTTCATCCAGCGAGCGGGCGGCGTGTTCATAGCGGCGATTGTCGAGATATTTCAACTCGTGGGAAAGCCGAACCAGAAACCGCAATTTCTCTATACCCAGATTCGCCCTTGCAAGATAAGCCTTTCTTTCCCGTGTATAGGTAGCGTCCACAAGATTTTCCAGAATATCAAGGGCCAGATTTTCGATACGGTCACCCAGTAGGAATTTTTGCGAGCGAGGGAACTTGTCAAGCGTCGGGATCAGCCACTTCAGGAACTGATAATGAGCCTCAAGGGCTGGACCGGTGCGGCGGGCTGACGGAGGCATATTGTACCATTAATGTTCCACGTTAAAAAAAACGATTCCGGGCTTCGCCCGGAGCTGTTTTTACTTGGCGAATCGGTGTAAATCACTTACATTATCTATGTGACAAGCTGTTGAATCATAAGAGGTAAAGAAAAAAAGAATCAAGATGTAAGAAACGCTAGCGCGTTCTGGGGGAAGACAGGGAACGGGCAACGCGGAACCCGATAACGTTGACCCGATCGACAGGCCTGAACCTGTAGCGGTTGGCCGAGCGGAGGACCCTCGGATTGTCGTTCCAGGAGCCGCCGCGCAGGACGCGGTCGTCACAGGTTTTGGCTGCACGCGCGCTTCCATCTGTTGGTGCGCCTTTATAACTATTCTGATAGCAGTCCTCTACCCACTCCCAAACATTGCCGTGCATATCATGGAGTCCAAATTTATTGGCACCAAACGAACCAACGGGAGCGGTCTTTTGGCCGCCCCATTGACTTCCACAGCCATCGCAGTTAGCCTTTTTCTTACCAATCTCATCTCCCCACGCATATATTGTCTGGCTGCCCGCTCTTGCCACATATTCCCATTCTGCTTCAGATAGCAGTCGGTAATTTTGTCTAGTCAATTCCGAGAGCCATTTCACATAATTCTTCGCGCCATGCCAACTCACATTGATCACAGGTCGATCACCTCGACCCCAACTACTATAAGATGCTGTATTTTTGCACCCACCCTGCGCTAAACAGGCATCCCACTGGTCGAAAGTAACCTCGAATTTTGATACGGCAAATGGTTTCGCAATGCTGACTTTCAACTGTCCGCCATTGGCTCCGTGCTCGTCATCATCACCCTCGCCCGCTTTTGAGCCCATCATAAAACTGCCGGCCGGGATGGTGATCATGTTGGGGCAAAGCGTTTTGCTGGCGCATTCCGTAAATGGCTTCCCCGGTTTCAGAGCCGTTTCTTTTTCGGGCGTCAGCACATATGGCTTTACATTTTTCTGATAGTGATATTGCGCCTTTAATACCTCCTGTTTCCAGAAGCCTATCCTCCCTGCACCAATACCGAGACCAAGGACGCC
>JAAETJ010001094.1 GCA_024228495.1 bacterium
AAGGACCTGACGAACTTGCCTCGGATGCAAAACGCTATGCCGATGCCGGTCACGAAGTGATCTATATGAAAATCGGTCGTGGCCAACAAAATGACCTGGACTCGGTCGCTGCCGTTCGTGCGGCGATCGGTAATTCGCGTCTGCGCGCCGATGCCAACGAAAACTGGGACATGTTAACCGCACGACGCATGATCGCTGCTCTGAGGCCATACAATATTGAAATGATCGAACAGCCTGTCGACAGCTCCAGCCTTGCTGCGCTTGCCCAGCTTCGCAACAGCGTCGATACGCCGATTGCGGCCGACCAGGCGGTGCACACGTTTCAGGATGTTTACAATGTCTGCCAGACAAATGCTGCTGACCTTATTGTCCTGGGTCTGCACGAATGCGGCGGTATCCTGAATTTCATCAAGGCTGCCGCGGTAGCCGAGGCAAGCGGAATCAATCTCTGTATCCACGGCAATTTTGAAACCAGCATTACGACCTGTGCAGCCCATCAGGCGGGGCTTGTAATCCCTAATCTTGACGATGCCAATCAGATTATGGGTAACTTCCTAAACGAAGACATTATCGCAAGCCCGAATGTGGCACCAATTGAGGGGCGTCTGGCCGCTATCGATCGTCCGGGCCTTGGGTTTGAATTAGACGCGGACTCAGTGCTGCGCGCAGCAAAGGCCTACATTCGTCTGGCAAGCTAACCCGCGAAATAACAGGCTATCGATGAAAAAACCAGGGATCACAATCTTTGCGCTTGGTGGAACGATCCTCATGACCGGGGACAGCCAAACCGGGGTAAAACCCAATCTAAGCGCTGACGACTTGATCCACTCTATGCCGCCACTTGCCGAAATGGCTGATATCGAAGTCAGGCAACTGGTGCAAAAACCAAGCGGTGCGCTGACAATCGGTGATATGGTACAACTTGCTGCCGGGGTGCGTGAGGCTGCGCAACGCGGCGTGGATGGCGTCGTCGTCATTCAAGGTACCGATACGATAGAAGAGACGGCTTTCGCGCTGGATCTCATGATACAGGCATCTTGCCCGGTCGTTATCACCGGGGCCATGAGAAACCCATCGATGGCGGGCAGCGACGGCCCAGCCAATCTTGTTGCAGCCCTGTCTGCGGCATCTTTTCCGGAACTTGCGGATTACGGCGTGATAGTCGCGTTCGATAGCGAACTTCATCTCGCCTGTCATGTCGCTAAACAGGATTCCATTAAAGCTGACGCATTCAAATCGCCCTTATGCGGCCCCATAGGGCGCATTGTTGAGGATCGAGTTGTACTTTTTTCAATGCCGCTTGATCGAAGACCATTTCAATGCGATCTGAATGGGCAGGAAGAAATTTCACCTGTCGCACTGCTTGTCTCATCAATGGATGATGATGGCCGTCTCATAACCGCTGCACTGGACAATGGCTATAAGGCAATCGTTCTGGCTGCAATGGGAGCTGGACACGTGCCGCCCAAAGTGGCCGACCGACTAGAAGAAGCCGTACTCAATATCCCGGTTGTTTTTTGTTCCCGCAGTTCCAGCGGGCAAGTCTGTAAACAAACATACGGATATCAGGGAGGAGAGATGGATCTCCTGCGCAGAGGCCTGATTTCAAGTGGTTGGCTGCCCCCGCTGAAAGCAAAAATTTTAACCATCTTGACGCTGGCACAAGGCTTCGGGAAGGAAGAAATTTCCATGTCGTTACAGGCATACGACGGTGGGTCCAGCTAATTCAGATCGCCCTTGATTTTAGAGGAGTAGATGGCGCCGGGCTCATTGCAATCAGACGTTCATTTTTCCTATACCCCGGCAAGATGGCCCAAACCTGGCATTCATCGCTCTATCGCTGCCGAGCCAAACGGTGTTCGCGGTAACTTCTCGGCGTTTCGCCGAATCTAGTCTTGAACCATCTGGAAAAGTGGCTGCTGTCCGCGAAGCCGCATTCGTACGCGATTTGCGTGATTGTTCGCTTTGAATTCATGAGCCGCCACCTGCCATGCTGCAAACGCATATCACGCCAGACTTCTTGTGGCGAAGCTTTTGCATGTTCGAGAAACACACGATTGAGCTGACGCACGGTAGATCCCAGCATCTGTGCAAGCCTTTGGGTTGTATCGGGTTCGAAAATTTTCTGGCGCATGATTTTTACAGCTTGCTCGACACGCCAGTTGCCACACTCTTCAAGGTCTCTGTAAGGCAACCGTCCAACATTGTGTGCAGAGCGATGCTCGTCAACAACCAAAGCAGTCAGGCCCTTCATTCCTCGGGATCTGCCGCAATGTTCAATCAGAATTTCAACTGCCAGGTCGATCGCCGCGGTACCTCCCGGACAGGTCAGAATGCCCCCATCATTGACGTAGAGCTCATTTTCAACGGGCACCACATCCGGGAACAATTCCAGGAATTCCAGTCTATGGTGAACGTGGATTGCGGCGCGCTTGTCTTTGAGAAGCCCCGTCATAGCAATGGTAAAGCTCCCAGTGCAAAGTCCGATCAGTTTCACCCCTTTGAAATATTGCTTTTTTATGAAATCGAGTGTGTCGGAATGGATCTCGTCCAATCGATCGATCAATCCTCCGACAACCACCAGGTAGTCGTATTCGCCGGCATCCTCGAAAGTCTTCCAGGGTGAAACTGACAATCCGGAGCTCGACGTAACAGGATTCAGGTCGGTTGATAGTACTTCCCAATGGCAGAATATTTGCCGACTGCGATCAGATTCGTCTGACGAGTGGCGGACAGCGTCGACGAAGCCAGCGAGTGGGAGAATTGTAAACGCCGGTGCCAATATGAATGCTATTCGAACGTCAGGTACAAAATCGACTGGTCGTTGAGGCGAAAAAAACTCGTTCATATCATTAATGTGCCCTGCCGGAAATGTCCTACTAGTTCTAATTTTCATCTATTTTGTTCATGAAGTCATCCCGAAATAGGCCAAAAATGTACCTGGATGAAATGCGTAGAAATCTGCAGCAAGGATAGATAGCGAACCTAGTTGTATTTCATCGGTGATTTCGTACCACGGGGAGGCCTGCACGAAGCTGCCACTGGCGAAGTTGACCGGCTTCTCAAGACAAGTACCGAGCAAGACAAACACGGTGCATAGAAATATGGGAAAGTGAATATGAAACCGAAAAACCGAGGAGAACAAACAAATGAGTGATAAAAAAGAATTTAAAGATTTAATTACCCAGGACGCAAAAAGCGGCAATCTGGGTCGCCGAGATTTTATGCGCTTCGCCATTGCTGCAGGCATGACCATACCGATGGCCTCCGGTCTGTGGACCGGCGAAGTGTCCGCTGCAACGCCGAAAAGGGGCGGTACGTTTCGCATAGCGCAGCATGATGGCAATACCTCTGACAACCACGATCCGGGCCAATACGTTTCGTTTGCAACGATCGCGTTGGCACATACCTTCCGTTCGTATTTGACACAGATCAATCCTGATCAATCGCTTGGGGGGGATGTTGCAACGGAATGGTCGGCATCGCCGGATGCGAGAAATTGGACATTCAAGTTGAACAAACGCGCCACGTTCCATTCCGGCGCCAAGGTGAAGGCGGCGGACGTGATTGCCTCATTGAACCATCACCGCGGCGAAGGCAACACCTCGGCCGCCGCTGCTTTCCTGACGGATGTGAAAGATATTGTCGACAACGGTGACCATTCGATCACAATCAAGCTGGGTTCGCCTAATGCCGATCTGCCCTGGATCATGCCTGATTACCACTTGGCAATTGTTCCGGGGAATGCCGACGGAACAGCCAACTGGCAGTCCGGTGATGGCTGTGGCCCTTAT
>JAAETJ010001095.1 GCA_024228495.1 bacterium
CAGCGCAACCGACCGGCACGACTCAGAGCGGCCACGGTAGTCGCATCCGTTTTCAGATGGGTCAGATGTACGAACCGCGTGGTGGTCACTTTTTCATCGGTGGTGACGGTTTCCTGGCATTCGATCCAGTTCAGTGAGGTGGCGCGATAATCGATGTCGGTAAGCCAGCGATAGCGTTGGTAAAGGTGTGTTTTGCCTTGGATTAACCGTTCTTCGCGCTGAGGCGTCTGCCGTAACCCCTGCAACGCATGGACTTCTTCCCAAACGCTGGGTAAGTTGCCGTCTTTAAAGGTCAAAATAAACGGCCAAGCTATGGGCGCAAAACTCCGTTGGATTTAGGGAAATGCCACCTTTTCAGGTAGCGTTTCGACCAACTGACTTGGAAGATGGGGGATTTTAAACACTTTCGCCATCCCCTTGGGATATTTCTGCGTACCTTCCTGCGTCTGAGCAAAGAGCTTACGTACTTCAACAATATCGATGAGGGCAAACTGTGCGGCTAGACTTTCTTGGCCGTTTAAGATGATTTTCATGTATTGAGGGTTGTCGAGATTTTTTACGAGTGGTGTTTGCGACAACATGGTTTTTAGCGTCTTCGTTAAAGTCTGGTCGCCGCTTCGCTTACGACCCTTTCGCTTTAGATATCGGAAGAACTGCTCCAAAATATTGTTCGTTCTTTGCGGTTGCACGCGAACGGGTCCCGTTGGCGTGGCGACTTCAATGGGATCCGCAAACAATTTATCCCAGTATTTATCGATCTGTATAACCATTTTCCGGTAAGCCGTCGTCGTAGTCGCCAGTTCCTTAATTTCTTCCGAGTGACGAAAACGGGTGAGACGTGCCTGAATGGTTGTGATATTGTCATCTCCCTCATCATTCAGTCCCGCTCGGCTATCGGGCTGCGCAATCCTCATCGTCTCTCTTAATTGATCAAAAATACCGATTTTATCGAGCATCCTCAACACAGTGCTGGAGAGTGCTTTGTCTGCCAATGTCTTGCTGATGGGTGTCAGCGGCATCAAAGAAGCGGCCGCTGTCATTTTCTGCTTTAGCGCTTTCAGCTTGGGGTAGGCCTCTTGCAACCGTCGGTAAAAATCGAGATGCGGCCTGTCAAATGGGAAGCCGAAACCATGGGATTCGTTCTTTGCCTCCAATATCCAGTTGATGATGAGGTACGCCGATACCGAGGGCTGCAGTGGCGTTTCCGGTTTATGGGGTTGTTTGCTGTTCAGGTAGCGGTGAAGACATTGTCGTGTATCCGCATCCTTTTCGATTACTTTTTTGAGTCCTTTCGCCATTTTTCGTAACTGGCTGCGTATGCGATGCGTCTTCAGGTGTCTACGGAGGGTGCTGTAATCGTGTCCGAACAGGTCGTTGCCAAGGTCTCTGAGAAAATGAAAATGGCAGATATAGTCTGGTATGGTAGGAAAGACCTCCCCGACAGCATGCAAGATCGCTGTGCCCATGTCGTGCACCAGTGCCATTGGGTTGCCGTACGCCCGCTGAATATTTCTTAGAAAAGGAATCAATTGGCAGGCGTTTTCCGTGGGGATCTTGATGTTATCCAGCACAATCTTGGACCGTCCATCAAGGGTGCTCATGAGGTGGGGGCTATCGCTTTCACAAGTTCCGTCTAAATGCAAAATATAGCCACCCTGTGAGCCCATGTACTGCTTGAGTTTCTCGTGGCTTTGCTCATGCACCAAGGCCAAGTAGACGATAAATCGCCGGCCCAGATAATCAATCTCTCGAAGGGAGATGGTCATATTTTTTTCGCCAAGTTCGTGCTGAATCTCTTTGCTGTTACGGCAACACAAAAACAGCGCTTTTCCCACATGCACCATGACATCGTAGCCGTACCGAGTGCCCGGAGGAACCAGTTGATGTAATTCTTCGGCCACGAATACCGGTCGATCCGCACAGTGGGGGCAGCATCCTTGTGTCTCATGAGCCCTGAAATGCCCGATACACAGCGTGACGACCTCTCGAATGTGGGTTTTCCTCACCCGACTGGCGTGATGACATCGTGGACAATGGCTCAGACCAGGAGTAAACCGCACCCATGGCTTTTGTGGAAACAGCGCGTCAAGCGACAAGTTGCTGTGCAGCGTATCCAAGTGCTGGCTCAAGCACTGGATACTGGAAAATCCACCGTTTTTTTTAGCAGATCATGATGCACAAGCAGTTGGCGAATCGCCTCCACATCAATATCGAATCCTTTGGGTTTGATTCGCCGTGAAATCTGTTCTAAGCCACTGTTCGGATGCGCAATCAAATCAACCAATATCATGACTGCTTCCATATCCGATGGCATCCGTGACCCTTGGGTAACGGCTTGGGCCAACCGGGTCTGCTTTTGCTTTTCAGCTCTCTCAGGGTCAGCAGAAAACCATATCCATCGCCCCATCAACTTTTCCCGACACAGTGCTGGATGGTCGCGAAAGTGCGAGAGAAAGGAACGTGCCTGCAGCCCGAGAAGATCTCCCAGCTCAGAGCCGCTCAATCCTTGTACTGAATGGGTAACCAGATGAACCAGGGTCTGTTTGAGGTTTCCATGTTTCGAGAAGAACATTCCCCGATACCGCCAAAGGCCGTTGTCGTCGAATTCGGCGATCTCCGGCAACGTGTAATAGCAACCATTGCGGTTATAGCTCGTATAGGCTCCCCAGGCTTTTAGCCGTCGGTGTGCCGTTGCCACCGAACACGCTAGCCAAGTGGTCAGCAGTACGACGGTAACGACTTTTTCTTTCTTGAATGATCGGATAACCGCAGAGAGATTCATAGCACCCCATGTGACTAAGTATAGGTTTTACTTGATCTGTTTTAGCATATACTTAATCATTTGAAGTCAAAAATAAACCCCCAGAAGGGCGCTATATGCTGAATTTGGACTAAAAGGACGCCAAATTACCGATTATATACTTTGTCAAGGCGCGACCGGATCATGCGCAATTAGGAAAATCAATCAGTTAGCCTTGCCAACCGAGTTTTGCGCCCATAGATCCGTGGTGTAGTAAGCAAGGATCATGTGCATATGTACATATCTTATCCTCCAAAATTTTCGGTGAGTGATCTGGTGAAGTGGTTTAAAGGTCGTTCATCAAGGAAGTTACAGGAAGAATTTCCCCAACTAGGAAAAACTTATTGGGGTAAACATTTTTGGGCCATTGGCTATGCTGCCTTTAGTTCAGGGCATGTCACCGATGAGATGATACAAGAATATCTTACCCATCATGACCAACACCCCCATCATCATGATGATGATTTTACAGTTGAATGACTTTGAGTCACGATAAACTGACTCTTAGTCAGTTTCAACTTTTAGTCGGCTTTAGCCGAAAGCGCGACTTTCGGTCGCAATTCATACTATGGACTTTTAGTCCATAGTGATTGATTTACTGATGCGCTTAGCCCACTTACTCAACGCCATTGCCCAATACACCCGGCGGGTCGCTCAGCAGATTGGCACCCTGGGCGTCAACGCCTTCTTGAGCTTCGTCAAGGAAACCTGTGCCCATCCTTGGCTCTCTTCCCAATGGATTCAGC
>JAAETJ010001096.1 GCA_024228495.1 bacterium
ATGACCTGATTGTCGCCGATAAAGATGGAGCTGTCATCATTCCCGCTGACCTTGTTGAAGATGTGCTGGAAACTTCTGTTGAACAGGAAAGGCTTGAGGAATGGATCATTGGGGAAGTTCGAGCCGGTGCGACTCTGCCGGGACTTTACCCGCCTGACGAGACCAATAAACGCCGTTATGAAGACAGCAAGAAATAACACAGCAAATCTGTAGAGAGCATATATCATGAATAATCCCGATTACCTGATAATTGGCGGCGGAATTGCCGGAATATCTGTGGGGGCACGCCTTAGCGAGAAGGGATCAGTAATGCTGCTCGAGGCAGAATCGGCGTTGGGTTATCATTCCACCGGCCGCTCCGCGGCAATGTATGCTCCCAATTATGGCAATGAGGTAATCCGGGCTTTAAACCGTAAAGGCATGAGCTTTTTTAAAAGCAGCCCGGATCTGTTGCGCCAACGCGACGTCCTGGTCGTTGCTGGTGAGGATGATCAGCAGGGATTTGAAGGTTTGCTTGCCGCTGGTTTTCGGGAAATATCCAC
>JAAETJ010001097.1 GCA_024228495.1 bacterium
CATGGGACACCATTGCTTTTACCTGTCCGCCGCGCATTTCAAAGGACCTTTTGAATTGTTCTGCCAGGCCCTGCCCGTAAGGGTTGTTCACAAATATCACTGAAGCGGTCTTATATAGGCCGGCAGCTAACTTGCCTAATACCACCCCCTGGAGGCTATCAGACGGACAAGTCCGAAACAGGAAATCCTTCCCCTTATCTGCCTCCAAAGCAGTAAGCGAGGGTGATGTCGATGAAGGCGAGATCAAAAGTACACTGTTTGGACCGGTAACCGATTCAGCTACTTTCATGCTCACCCCGCTTGCCATAGCTCCCACAATGGCCACAACCTTGTCCGTCTCTACTAGTTTTTTGGCAGCCTTCGTGCCCGGGCCGGCAGCGGTCTCGCTGTCCTCGTGGATAAGTCCGATCTCGAATCCAGCGGAAGCCAACTGTTTGGCTGCCAAAATCACTCCATTCTGAACTCCATCGGCCATTTCTCCAAGTTCACCGGTGTGGGCAAGAAGGGTCCCCACCTTGATTTCTTGACCCAGCGCACCGGAAGAAATGGACACACAAAACATGATCGTCAAGATAACCATACCTAGCTTTTTCATAATTTCGCCTCCTTTATGATTTAGTTTTGAAGAATATTTCGCGCCCCCACCTCACAATGGTTATGCTTCGTTGAGATGAGAAGTTATACTCCCAACAGAACCGACAATTCCTGTCAGGAGTAAATTAGGCACATTTTGAGGTTTTTCTTCATGGGAAGTCCTCTTAATGCGGGGTTAGATGGTGGAGCTGGAACTCCAGCTTGGCTCAGAAGATTGAGAAAAATCTTGATAGTACGCGATTTCTTTCCCGTTTGTACGGTATAGCCTAATAACTTTAGTTTTTCAAGGCATAGATTTTACTGCTGCGCTCTATGGGTGCCGGGTCATAATAAATAAGTGCCTAATCAAGCCAGCAAATCGGCGCCATCCCCAATCCGGCCTCGCGTTTGTCGATCATTCCCAGTTCGGCCTTTACCGCCAAAATAGCCCCCATGTTGGAAAACCAGCCTCGCCCGGCAGCGTCGTTTTTTATTTTCCGGGCAGGGTCCTTGCTCGTGTAATGGGATCGGCTGAGCGCAATGATGCACCTGGCCTCATTTGGCGAATCGGGTACCGTCGAAGAACCGGCATGAAATACCAGCCGGGTTTCGG
>JAAETJ010001098.1 GCA_024228495.1 bacterium
GGAGATGGTGGCGGCGGTGATTGCTAGTGCACAACATTGAACAAGTCGATCAATGAACGCCTACGGCTGGACAACCTTAAGCGCTGCTTCGCAGCAAGATTGCCCATTACCTTGGCGTTTTTGAGATCTTGGCGGATATCAGAGCAAATGAGAGATTATTGGATAATATTGCACAGCTTGTAATATGAAAATATGGCTTTTATACTTCTTATACTTCGTCTGATCGTAGTCCGCTCTTGCATTCTCTGGAGGATAGTCTTACCGGGGTACGTCCCTATGTCGCCGCGATGACGGTTTGAAGGCTTGCACCAGAGGAGTTGACACAGATCTGAGAAGCTATATCCGGTCATAGTGCAACCACTACTCTAATAGGAGAACCAGATGAAAAAGTCCCTGCCCGTGCTGTTTCTTGCTGTCGCCATGGTGGCAATGTTGTTCAGTTCCACCGCTTTTGCCGGTGTCGGCTGGAAAGTCCCAAAAAACGTCCGTATTGTTCAGCAGAGCAATACGGGAGCCAACCGGACTTTCGATACGATTGATGGCGCCCTTGCCTCGATCAC
>JAAETJ010001099.1 GCA_024228495.1 bacterium
CACAGAAACCCGGCCCTGGATTAACAATGGCAAGCATCCCAGGCGGGCCGGGCTAAGTTCGCTGGGCTTTGGCGGCACCAATTTTCACGTGACCCTTGAGGAGTATACGGGCCCCTCGGCAACACCGCCGTACCTGCCACAAGATGCAACCAGTCTGTTGCTTTTTTCAAGTGACAGCACCTCAAATCTAAAACTTGCTGTGGTCGATATCCGCGAACAACTGGAAAAGTGTTCTCTGATAGCCGTCGCCAAATACAGCCAGCAAAATTTTAGGGCCGACGCTGACCAGCGTTTAGCCATCGTTGCTTCCGACAAGAATAAGGCTGTAGATCTGATTAACAGAGCCGAGCAGCGTCTATCAGATGATGATCCGGCGTGGAACATTCCCGGTTCGATCTACTTTTCGTCTCGAAAACGGGAAGGAAAACTGGCCTTTCTGTTTCCAGGTCAGGGCAGTCAATACTTAAATATGGGCAGCGAACTGCTCAATGCGTTTCCCCAAGCCCATCGGGCCTGGGAGGAGGCCAACGCTTCTCTTGAAGAATCTCTACAGGCCACTGTATTTCCAGTCCCTGTTTTTACAAAGGAAGATAAAGATCAACAAGTTCTCCAACTTCGCCAAACAGACCTGGCCCAACCCGCCTTAGGTGCGACGTCCCTCGCTTTCCTCACTCTACTGAAGACGTTGGGTCTAAAACCCGATTTGGTGGCAGGACACAGCTACGGCGAACTGGTGGCCTTGCACGTGGCTGGCGTAATTTCATCTCCTCAAGAATTGATGCAGGTCTCGGCTAGGCGCGGTGCCTTCATGGTCAAACAAGCCGCTAACGCTGAGGTAACAGGAACGATGTGCGTCGTATTTGCCTCGTCTGAAACGATGGACATCTTGTTAAGCGAAATGGGAAACTCCCTGGTTGTCATCGCCAATGACAACAGCCCGAAGCAGGTTGTGATAGCTGGACCAGTGGCTGATATCATTGAAGCTGAACAATTATTGGATGCCCGGGATATAAAGTATCGTCGTCTACCCGTGTCAGCCGCATTTCACACCCCCCAGGTCGCTGGGGCTGAAAAAGATTTTGCCGCTTATCTTGATACAATCACCTGGCATCAAGCTCAGATTCCAGTCTATTCCAACAAAACCAGTGAGGTTTACCCCGAAGATACAGCGGAACAGAAAGCGCTCCTGGCCAATCAACTGGCCTCGCCCGTGAGATTTCGCGAAATGATAAAGACCCTGGTAGAGGACGGTGTTACAACGCTTGTTGAAGTTGGGCCGGGAAATGCTTTAACCGGCTTGGCGAGAGACTGTTTGAATGGCAATCATGTTCACACCATTGCGATGGATAATAAAAAGCAGTCAAGCCACAACACTTTTTGGAACTTGTTAGGGCAACTATCAGTCATAGGCTATGAATTAAATTTTGCCAACTTGTGGACACCTTTTGCCGTCGAAGATCTGACCCAAGTGCATCCCAAACTTTCAGCCGCTGCTGTGAAAATAAGTGGTACAAATTATGGCAGACCATATCCCCCCGAAGGTGGCAGCGAAGCCTTACCGCCACCCGTCCATGAATCCCAATCAGATTCACTCAGCACAGAAAAAGGGTATTTACTCAGCAGCTCGGGCCGGTCTCTGACCGAGCCCGATGGTGCAATTATAGATTACCCGCTCGGCTCAGGAGACGAGCCACACCGTCCTCTGCAGCGCAGATACGAAAAAAGTTTAATTATGAGCAATACTATATCAGATCAAAATAATTCAGGAGATCCCATGGCTGTAGAAAGTGATCACATACCAAGCGTTCAAGAGGTAACATCGGAAAACAGTGCGCCGCTAATTCCGACGGCTAACGCTTCACCCTCGACCTTGCTGGCCTTTCAGCAAACCGTCAATATGGCGCAGATGCAGTTTCAACAGACGATGACCCAGTGCCATCTGGAGTTTCTGCGGACTTCATCAATGGCCTTGCAATCCCTAAATGGCAGCAGCCCCGCCACATCCCAGGCTTTCGATCCCGCTACCCCAACCCATCACAATGGATCGCCGCCTGCTTCATTCGTGCCGCAAAGTTCGACCCCTTCAAACTCGCCAGCCCCTGTTCGGGATGAGGTTGTCCCACCTGAAACGACACCAGCCTTCCAGCCCGCTGTTGTAAGCCCTGAAATGCAAACTGTTCTCTCGAATGGACATACTAATGGCCGTACTCCCACCCCGTCTGCAACAGCGTCAGCACCAGTTGCCAAAGATGAAGATTTTCCGACAGTGTTGATTCAAGTCACGGCTGATAAAACCGGTTATCCGGGAGACATGCTGGATTTGGAGGCAGACCTGGAGGCAGATATGGGGATTGATTCTATTAAACGGGTGGAAATCCTGTCTGAAATGCAACAGCGATTTCCTCAACTGGCTGCCATAGAGGCCGAAAAGTTAACGATGTTACAGAGCCTGGCTGAAATCCTCGACCTCTATAATCAGCAAAGCGGCTCCCAGGAGGTAGCTGCTGAGGCCCCTTTTTTCCAAACGTCGTAATGTCTCCGGTACCTGCGCTCCGTCGTTTTGAAGTACGGGTGGTGGCGAGTAAACCGGTAGGACTTGCGGCTGGACCATTGGCAAAGGCCAATCCATTTTACCTGTTAAAAGATAGTCGTGGCGTTGCGCCGTTATTGGCGGCAAAGCTTGAGGCTACCGGCATAAAGGTGCAGGTGGTTGATACCGTTCCCCCCGACGCCAAACATCTTGTGCTGATGTCAGGGCTGCAATCTGAAATATATCCGGAAAAAGCGCAACAGACTATTTCTGATACATTTAATCAGTTGCATTCCTGTGCCGCTGCCATGAGTAAAGCGGGGCAGCTTTTGATTACGGTTCAGGATTCTGGGGGGCAGTTTGCACCTTCAGAGATTAATCAGAGCTGGATGGCCGGTATTAGCGCCTTTGCCAGAACCGTAGATCGGGAGTGGCCTCAACTTGAGGTCAAAGCCATTGATTTGCAGTGTGGAGAGCGAGATGCGGATGCCTTGGCTGAAGCATTATTTCAGGAACTGATTGCGGGAGGCCCGGAATTGGAAGTCGGCTTAGATGCCGATGGGAAACGCTTTACAGTGCAAGCGGAGCGAGTGGAGCCGGCAGAAGCGACTGATGAACAATTGCCGTTAGAAGAAGGGGATGTTTTGGTGGTCAGCGGTGGCGCACGTGGTATAACCGCTGGTTGTTTGTTTGCCTTAGCTGAAAAATGCCCCTTGCGTTTTGTATTGCTGGGGCGCTCCCCCTTAACGGAAGAAAACCCGGAGACAGCTTCATTGGCAGATGAAGCAGAACTCAAAAAATATATCATCAAGCAGTCCGGAAAATCAAAAACCCCGGCGGAAATTAACGCCATTGTGGCCCGAATCCTTGCGATGCGTGAAATTCGTGAAACAGTGGCAAAACTTACGTCACTGAGTTCTCAAGCCCGTTATATGGCCGTAGACGTCAGTGACACAATAGCTGTATCCGAAGCCTTGGCAATTGTTCGTCGCGATTGGGGGAGTATTCAAGGCATTCTTCATGCTGCCGGTGTAATAAAAGATAGAGCCATAATTGACATGACCCCCGATCAATTTGAGCTTGTTTTTCGTCCCAAGGTTAAGGGACTACAGGCCCTACTGACCGCATCTCAAGAAGATAATCTCAAACTGTTCTGTTGTTTTTCTTCACTTGCTGCGCGGGTCGGTAATCCGGGCCAGGTTAACTATAATGTTGCCAATGAGACGCTGAACAAGGTTTGTATTGCCCTAAAAACAGAGCGACCGGATTGTCTTGTAAAAAGTATTGCTTGGGGTGCCTGGGACGGGGGAATGGTCACACCAACCTTAAAGCGCCACTTTGCAGAGCTTGGCGTGGAATTGATTGATCCTCAGGCTGGTGGGCAGGCTTTTGTCTCCGAATTATGTACAGACCCTGACAGCGCCGTGGAAGTAATTTTGACAGGTAATCCAGGCAGCGGCTTCTCGTTTCATCAAACCAGAAAAACCCGACAAGCTTCCGTCTGGTTCCATGAAACCAGTTTTCCCTTTGTTAATGATCATGTGATCCTTGATGTTCCTGTCGTGCCTATGTTCTTTAACATTGAGCTGGCCGCACGGTTTGCCCAAAGCATTAATATTAACCGTTCTGTTCGTTCTGTACGTGATGTAAAAGTCTACAAAGGTATCCAATTACCGCATTTTAATAAGCAAGGTACCTGGATCAACATTACGGCTAATTCGACCGCTGAAAATTTAGAGCAAATCGAATTTCATGATGAGGAAAATCGCTTAAACTATCGATTTATGGTTGAGACAGGCTCATTGATGGAGCCGGACAAGTTTACCGAAGACCTTGAAACCTTTGGCCGGGAAGATTGGGATTGGAATCTGGATCGTATTTATGCGGATCGCCTGGCGCTATTTCATACAGGTGTTTTCAAAATGATCAAAGAACTTGGCCGTATTGATGAATCTGGGTTTAGCCACCGTCTCGTTCCGGGGAATATGAAGTCAGCGTTGTACAATCAGTGGTGTACCGATGTGCTTATGGCAGATGGTGCCGCGCAAGGTGCTGTTTTATGGGCCTGGTGGCGACATCAACATCATGCTTTACCCACAGGCATAAAAAAAATGTGTATCCATCAACCGGGTTTACAAACGCATCCGGTTTTTTGCTACACACGTGTAACGAAAGATCTGCCCAATCAATGTTGGTTTGATGTTTGGCTGGTGGATAAAGATGGTCAGTTGGTGGCCAGTATGGAAGGTCTGGAAATGACCAATGTACCTACTTCGTGGGTTCCGGAGTCACGCAGAAAACAAACCATTCAACTTTATTAAAAGGTAAAGATGTCCAAAATTTTTGAACCAATTGCAATTGTTGGACGAGGCTGTGTACTGCCGGGCGCCGAAAACCCAACAGCGCTATGGGAGTTGATACGTACCCAAAAAAGTGCGATAAGACCAGCCACAGTTGATGATTGGCGAATAGATCCCCGGGAAATATTAAAATCTCGTCCGGGACAAATTATGAAGGATGCGGCCTGGAGCAGCGTCGGAGGCTATTTACCAAAAATGCCGCCTTTTTCTCATAAAGACTTTGGTGAGCTTGACCCTGCCCTGGACAAGATATTTCACCTGGTTGCCCATACCACTCATCAAGCCTTAGCAGAATGTAGATGGATTTCTTCTGGCGAGCAGAAACGGGCAGGGTTGATCATGGGTAATCTGGGGTATCCTGTTGATGGATTCACAGATTTTGCCGCAGTCACCCTTTTAAAAAACAATTGGATTAACACCAAACAGCCGGACTTGAAATTGCATGCGGCCAATCGTTTCAACTTTGCCCTGCCCCTGCATTACGCAGCCAGCCTGTTTGGGTTAAATGGCCCCTGTTTTGCCCTGGACGCTGCCTGTGCGTCTGGACTATATGCCCTTAAGTTGGCCTGCGATCGGTTAAACCGTGGAGAAGCCGATTTGATGCTGGCCGGCGGCGTGAATGCCTCAGATTTTTTATGTCTGCAAACCGGCTTTTCAGCCCTCAATGCGTTAAGTTATTCCGGATTAAGCCGCCCTTTTAGCAATTTGGCAGACGGCCTTATTCCAGCACAGGGGGTGGCCGTGGTAGCCCTGAAGCGCCTTAAAGATGCTGTTGCTGAAAAGGACAATATTTTGGGGGTGGTCAGAGGAATCGGTTTATCTAACGATGGGCGAGCCGGGTCATTTTTAACACCATCAATTAAAGGACAATCTCGCGCCTTGAAACAAGCCTATACTCAGGCGGGCGTTAATCCAGAGGCTGTTGGATACATTGAATGCCACGTGACCGGCACCCAACTGGGTGATACCACAGAAATTCAGGCGCTCAACGATTTTTATGCAAATCGGGAACGTCCGGCACTTGGTTCTTTGAAGGCTTGTATCGGGCATACCATCACCGCCTCTGGAGCGGCTGGATTGCTAAAAGTATTGGCCATGATGGAACATTTGTGTTTGCCGGGAACACCCAACACAAGACCATTAAATACTGTTTTCGATGACATGCCATTTGAGATAATTCAGGAAAATCGTGAGTGGTCAGAGAAAAAACTGGCTGGGGTGAGCTGTTTTGGTTTTGGAGGCAATAACGCTCATGTGGTGGTAGAAGCATGGAATCCGGAGGCCAGTCGCCTTAGTGTGCCTGTTTCTACAGATATTTTTAGTGCTGAACAACGATTTGCGCTTGTTGGCGCGGATGTCAAAACTCACCGTACTAGAGATTTTCAGGAATTTCAAAAACAGCTAGAACGCCCTTCTGATGAGGTCCGGATAACCCCAATCATTGAGCAAATCGGTCTGAATAAGGCCGAGCTAATTTTTCCGCCGTCAGATTTAAAAAACGTGCTGGGTCAACAGCTATTTATCAGTCACACCGCAATCGAAGCCCTTCAGGATATATCCTTCATGCCTGAAACAACCGGTGTTTTTGTGGGAATGCAAACCGATGCCCATGCGGCGCGCTATTATGTAAGAACACGCTTGTCCCGCTTTATTGATGCCGACAGAGCCGGGTTGGATGAAGCACAATTGGAAAAAGTCAGGGATATCTTGTCGCCCGCTTGTTTAGCGCCAAATGTAATTGGCGCCATGGCCAATATTTCAGCGAACCGTCTCAACCACATTCTGTCAGTCGAAGGTATCGGGTATGCAGTTTCGGCCGAGGAATTATCCGGTGATACAGCGCTGGACATCGCCATGCAAGCGCTGGCTCAAGGAGAAATTTCCACCGCAATTGTTGGTGCTGTGGATTTATGTCGGGAACAAACTCACCAGGCGGGAGCAAAAGAAATATTACC
>JAAETJ010001100.1 GCA_024228495.1 bacterium
GATGCGGTCATGCTCTCGCAGTTTCGGTTTCGAGAAGACGATGGATTCGTCTACGAGTACGACTTTGGCGATTCGTGGGAGCACATCATTGTGGTTCAGGACATTCTACTCCCCGACCCACGGATCGCCTATCCGGTCTGTACCGGTGGGCGCCGTGCGGGTCCGCCTGAGGACTGTGGTGGCCCCTGGGGATTCATGTCGCGATACAACGCTCGGCGAAAAGGGGCGCGCATCGATCGATTCGACCGGCGCACGGTGAACGTGCAATTGAAACAGTACGCTCTCGGAAATGAGGAGTGGCAATGCGGGCTGGACGGTTAGCGTGGCGTACTCAGAACGCGATGATTGCGGTTCCTGGCGATTATGTTTGCAGTCCACTACAGCTACAGGTAACCAGCTTTCCTACTGCAACACTTCTAGAGGAACTTTGAGCATCTTTCAAAATGCCATTAAGATAGGCGAGCAGAAGGAATATCTACACATTCTCATTTAAAGATTCCCGCACAGTTGCCGCTCACAGTCTACAGTAGTGTGTCTGCTGCTATTGATCTATCAGAGTTCGGACCGATCTTTAACAAACACACTCATATAATCGGTTAACCGCTGGGCTTGTGTAGGCCAATGGTCACGCAAGCTACAACCTCGCTTGAATTTACGGCTGATGGTTGAGGTACTCCGACTTAAAACCTCGGCGATCAATTTTTGGTTTCTTTTGGTTATAGCCGGGGTTTAAAAAAAGCGTGGCGCTGGTATTTTTCAACGCCTGTCAGCTGTTTATAGTTCACGTGCAATTTCCTTATGTCGAGAAAATCACAATGACTATGCCAGTTGGCTACATCTCAGAAAATTACATTTACGAGTTGAACTCAGGGAGTATTTATGAGCACTTCTATTGCCCACAAAACCGTAATTCCTACATTCTTGGCTTGTGCCTTGGGCATCGCAAACGTACAAGCTGCGGAGATCAAAGTAGGCATGTCTACCGCCTTGAGCGGTTCTGCACAGGCCTTGGGTCAGGGTATGAAACGCGGCATAGAGGCCTATTTCAAGCAGGTTAATCAGTCTGGAATCAATGGAAATACATTGAAATTAGTGGCGCTGGATGATGGTTATGAGCCGGCCAAGGCCGCACCCAATATGCGCAAACTGATTGATGAGGAAAAGGTACTTGCAGTCCTGGGCAATGTGGGAACACCTACTGCCATCGTCAGTGTGCCTATTGCCAATGAGAAAAAGACCCTGCTGTTTGGCGCCTTCACCGGCGCGGGTGTACTGCGTCAAACCCCGCCTGAAAGATACATCATCAATTACCGTGCGAGCTACGCCGAAGAGACGGCAACCATGATTGAGGGTCTTCTCAACTCAGGCATCAAACCTGAAGAGATCGCCTTCTTTACACAAAATGATGGGTATGGTGATGCGGGTTACAACGGCGCGATGAAGGCGCTGAAGGCAAAAGGTGTTGGAAATCCTGAAGAACTGGCCCATGGTCGCTATACCCGCAATACTCTGAATGTGGAGGAAGCCCTGGGAACAATACTGGATGCAGAAGTCGAGCCCAAGGCCGTGATTATGGTGGGTGCCTATGGTCCCTGCGCCAAGTTCATCAAGATGGCCAAAGAGGATCTGCCAGACACTAGGTTTCTAAATGTCTCCTTTGTGGGCAGTACGGCGCTGGCCAAGGCTTTGGGTAACATGGGAGAAGGTGTTATCGTGACCCAGGTTGTGCCCCACTTTGATGCTGAACACACAACCGTAAAAGAGTATCGCAAAGCGCTCAAGGCCTATGATCCCAGCGTCGAACCTGGTTTTGTCTCTCTCGAAGGCTTTCTGGTCGCCAAGTTGTTCGTGGAAGGTTTGAAGCATACCGGTTCATCACCGAACCGAGAGAGTATCATTGATGCGCTGGAGTCTTTGAGCTCACCTGACGTCGATATAGGCGTCAAGGCAGGGTTCAGCAAGACAGAGCATCAAGCAAGCCACAAAATATGGCCGACCCTGCTAAAACAGGGCAAGTTCGTCGCCTTCAACTGGTCTGAGATCTGAAGATAAAAAAATGGGAGGGGAAATACCCTCCCATGTCTGTTAGAATTTCAACCTCGTACAAACATTTTGGATTTCTGGAAGTATCAAGACAATGGATGTGAATAAAATAAATATTACAATCAAAGGGTTATTGATCATTTGGGTCGCGACAGCTGTAACGGCTGTTTTGATTCAGGTCCTCACCTCCTTGAATTCCTATCAGAATATCTCCGAAAACCAGCAGGCGGTGGCGGATAAGGTTTTACCGCTCCAGGCAGCCAATCGTGAAATCAAGCAAAGCGTCCTGGGAATCCTGGCCC
>JAAETJ010001101.1 GCA_024228495.1 bacterium
CGAGGCCCTGTTGGAAGACTATGAGATCAACTATTACCTTGCCAAAGAGGCAGCGGTTAACGGCAAGGTTGAGGCCCTCAACGCCAGTTTTCAAAAGGAATGCGTGGAGCAAAATGAATTCATGGACCTGACGGATGCCGCCCGGGCAATAGGACGCTGGGTCGAGCACTACAACCACCGGCGTACCCATCATGGCCTTGGCGGGCTTTTGGTTCCAGCGGATCGGTTCTATGGGGTGGCGGAGCAGACCCTGAAAAGGATCGAACAAGGACTGGGGGCCGATACGGCGGAGCTCACCAGTTCCGATAGCCGTGGTCTGGATCTGTTCAGGGTTGTTTCTTACGGCGGCAGAGCGCAGATATGGCTGATGGGGGAGAAAATTCTCGGGTAAGAGGTTGAAAAAGGGTGGCTGATTCGTCATAAAGAAGGTCACAAAACCAAACGAAAAAGCCACCCATACCCGATTATGAATATAAAAGAAAATCTCAAAAATAGCAAGCTGACTTTAATCGCCTTGGACAAAATTATTAAAGAATATGCCTC
>JAAETJ010001102.1 GCA_024228495.1 bacterium
CGATGTGGTTGGGAATCAGGCCGTAAGATGAATGGTACAAATCATCCCAATCATGGGCGATGAGTTGGAAGAGGCCGAACATGGCAATGGGAATTCCCAGACCAAACCCGAGCGCGGCCATCTTTTTGTAGAACCCATCACTCCGTTTTCCTAACAGAATGCCCCACGAGTAAAAGGCCATGCCCATCAACATCATCCCAAATGCACGCCCTGAGTAGTCGATAACAGCGTCTAATTCAAGCAAACCTTGCATATCTGTGTACGGCTCATGTTTTGGTTCATTTGGCTCATAAGAATCATCCCCAGTGTCAATGCCCAGGCGCAAAGCAAGTTGTGGGGCGTATGAGCCGCGAAAGTATTCGAGTTCGTCTGCGATATCCGCTTCGGATACGGCCATGTTGGATTGCAAAGATTGCCTGTCGGCGGGTTCCAGGGATTGAACAGTGTTTCCTACAAAAGCGTTGCTCAGCACCGGGAGCAAAAAGATGGCCAGCCCTAGGCCAAACTGCCATTTAGGAGAAATTTTGCGGAACCAGTAGAGGACAAACGAGCAAACGGCATAAATCATCAGAATATCGCCCGACCAGAGAAGAATGCTGTGCAAGAAACCAAAGGCGAGCAGCCAGATATTACGAATGTAATGATACCAAAATGGTGATTTCCCCCTTTTCTCCATATTTTGTGTGACCAACATGACCGAAGCGCCAAACAGCATTGAAAACAGGGCCATCATTTTTTGGTTGGCAAAAATGTAGCTCAGGTTGAAAACCAGATGATTCCACATATCGTCACCGCCGTAAACCGTCGGGTCAGAATAAGCAAGCGGCATGGCAAAGCTGGACATGTTCATCAATAAAATACCTAATAATGCAAAACCGCGCAGTACATCAATGGCTATAATTCGTTGTTTCATAATTTGAATTCCTTTTGTGGATATAGCTTTCCTAAATGGTTTGTAGTAACGGCTTTAGCTGTCAGAAAATCGCTAAAGCGATTACTACAAACGACAAACGAAATGTGGATAGATAGCGTAAACATTGCGCTCAGTGTAGGAACTTTGCGCTATCCTGTCGTCCAAATGTGTAGGAATGGACTATGAATTGAGGCCAAAAAGGGGATTACAGCCGATTTGCCCGCTGAAATTGCAAAGGGGTCATGTTGCAATGCTGCTTGAACACTTTGTAAAACGCCGACTTCGAGTTGAAGCCCGCATCAAGAGCGATATCGAGGACGGTGCGGTCAGGCTCGTCTAGCAAACGCTGTTGCGCTTCCTTCACCCGGTATGCGTTGACGAAATCATGGAAGTTGCGCGTTAGCTGCTCATTGATCACCTGTGAGAGATGATTGGGTGAAATATTGAGAAGCGCGGCTAGCTGCGGCAACGTTAGTTTACCTTCCTGATAAGGCTTGGCGTTTTCCATTAAATCCAGCAATCGTTGCAATAGATATTCGCTTTGTCCGGTGCTCAGCGAAGATGAGAGATATTTGGATGGCTCTGGCTCGGTTGGCGGCGTGGCGGAGGAAGGCGTTTTGGCGAAGATGGCTGGTTGACGGACGGCGAAGAAGCCGGTCACAAATATGCTGACAACCATACTGAGATAGAGCAAGGTGTCCGAAAGATAGGCAATACGCTCAACGGTTCCCGTCAGGCTGAAAAAGAACAGTGTCCAGATGACGAGGTAGGTTATCACAACGCCATTAAGCCAACGCAAGGAAATGTTTTCTTCAAATGAAAAGTTGTCCGGCAAACTGCGGCGATGTTGATAGATGCGGCGCAGTACCATCGCGGCGTAGATGCCCGTATGCCAAACCATGCTCAGAAAAAATATCCAAAATGCCGTTTCCCGCCAATCGCCAACAATTGTGTCGGTGTAGAGAATGGTGTCGAGGAATATGCGTTTCTCTTCTGTATTGAGCGTGTAGAAAGGGAGTAGCAAAATGATGCTCAGGAAGGCGGGCAGGAGGTGAAAAAGTTGGCCTCGTCCAAAATTAGGTCGTTCCTCAAGCAAACTGCGGGTGTACCACCAAAACAAGGGGCCTAGCACAAATACGGTCGGCCATATAATGCCCTCCAAGTGTAGGTAACGCCCCTCGACATCAGCGTTGAGGAGTAACTCATCGACCAGGATGACGGACTGGACTAGTAAAGAGAGGGCGATAAAGCGATTTGCGAAATGGTCGCCGTCTCGCTTGTTTAGCAAGGCCAACGCCAAAAACAGTCCCTGCACGATGCCTATCAGCAAAATTATGGTAAACCAATCAAGTTGCAGCATATTTTCTACAAGGTCGGTAAGTCAGAATGGGCAACTTGCGCCGACATAGCGAGGCTGCCCGTATGATTGCTTGCCCACAATTGCCCGTCCGCTTTGCCATGTATAGTTTAGTTTGCAGGAGTATGATTTCCACAAGGGGATTATAGGGGAAAGTGGGGCGTGGGGAAACGGCCGTTTCTCCTCTACAACCTGCTATAATTCTTTCATGAAAATTTCAAACCATTTACGGCAAAGCTTGGTTTTGATAATAACGCCTTTTTTGTTGCTATCTGGATGCCAAGTGAATGAACCGGCGCAATTGAAAAGCTCGCCTTCACCGGCAACGGCCGTTTCCATCATCGAGACAGACACAACCGCATCACCAACGTTAACGACACCAGCAACGGCCGTTTCTGCGTCGGCCACAAACACACTCCCACCTACAACAACAACCCAACCCAACATCATCTTGCTCATGAGCGACGACCAAGGCTGGGCCGAAACCGGCTACTATGATCATCGATTAGCACAGACCCCCAACCTCGATGCCATGGCTCAATCAGGTTTGCAACTCGACCGCTTCTATGCCACCGCCCCCATCTGTTCCCCAACTCGCGTCAGCATCCTCACCGGGCGTCATCACTATCGCTCCGGCTGCTTTGATGTCAAGGACTGCACGCTCGATCAACAAGAAACCACTATCGCTGAAGTGTTACAAGAGGCTGGCTACGCAACAGGCCATTTTGGCAAATGGCACATTGGCCAACTACGCGGCCCTAACGCTTCGTCCCCAGGAGACAATGGCTTTGCCCAATGGGTGTCAGCCTTCCTCTTTTTTGACCTCAATGCCGACTCATTTCAAGAGAACGGCCAGCCACTTTCCGCCATTTCAGGAGACGGCTCAGACTTTATCATGTCAGAGGCACTACAGTTTATTGAGCAAAGCGTCAATCAAGAGCAGCCCTTCTTTGCCGTCATCTGGTACGCGGCACCCCACATGCCTTGGGAAGCATTAGAGGCAGATCGCGCCTTATTTAGCGGCTCATCTGAAGATGAGCAAAATTATTTTGGGGAACTTTATGCAATGGATCGCTCCATTGGGGTTTTGCGCCAGCAGTTACGCGAATTAGGGGTGGCCGACAATACGATTCTCTGGTTCAACAGCGATAACGGCCCCCACCGTCGACTGGGTTCTGAGGCCACAGGCGGATTACGAGGTTACAAAAGCTCTCTGTGGGAAGGTGGCATTCGAGTACCGGCCGTTATTGAATGGCCTGCGCGAATACCCCAAGCCTCAGTAACGGCCGTTCCCGTCAGCACACTAGATATTTTCCCAACCCTCCTTGCCGCAGCCGGCATTTTTGATGAGTCTACCACCCCACTGGACGGCATCAACCTGCTCCCTCTAATGGACGGCACAATGACCTCTCAGGATAACCCGATTCCATTTTGGTATGAACCAGAAATTGACACATTGCCCAGCCCCAATATCGGGCATGCCGTTTGGTTGCTAGACCCATATAAGTTACACAAAATGGTGGATGAAGCTGGAAATGCCACCTTTCAACTGTACAACATTGTGGACGATCCCACTGAGTCAACCGACTTAGCAGAAACCCATCCAGATATTCTGGCACAAATGATTACAGCGTTGGAAGTGTGGCAAGAAGATGTGTGGCTTGATTTAGAAGAATGATGGCCATGCTCCTCCCTATATCAAAACCGACGACGAGATATTAATAAACAGAAATACGGCCGTTACAACCCATGTTGAATAGCAATAATTGCCGCCTGCGTACGATCCGAAACATCTAGTTTGGCGAAGATGGCACTGACATGATTACGCACCGTACCTTCCGAAAGGTGCAATTTGGCTGCGATTTCGGCATTACTCAGACCGCGAGCCAAAAAACGCAGCACTTCCGTTTC
>JAAETJ010001103.1 GCA_024228495.1 bacterium
GCAACACGAACTCGGCAAATATGGGATCGCCTACGGTCTTGATGATATTGAACATGCCTTGGCGACCCGGCAATTAGTTCAGGGTCTTTTGCAACAAAAGGAAGCCAACGGCCCCGAGACTGTCAAGAATTTCATTGCACTTACACAAGATCAGTTTGGCGCCAGCAAAGCACCGGTAAACGGGCAAACCCCTTGATATGGGATGTTAAAACAACCACAAGTCATCCTTTTACTTCGCCAGGCTGCATGCGTCGATCAAACGGCCCAGCTGAAACTTCCATCCGATCAATGCGCTCCAACCAGACATTACTTTGTACCCTACAAAAACCTCCTCTGACAATTCAACATGCCAGGGAAAATGAGTCACCAAAATAACAAGTGGAAGGTTGGGACGAAACAGCGCTTACATTGGAATTGCGGAAACTTTTGTTGTTTCCGGGTACGCAATCTCGGCTCCGGCGAGATGCCAAGAACTCTCAAAACTTTGCCCTCGTTATTGGAAGATCTGCCCAATGTCCAAGCCGCAGTAAAGTATCTTCAGGATGGCCACCCCAGGGCAAACCGGATGATTACCCACATATTGAATCCCCGCGAATGCGTTGGACGTTCTAAACAGGTTGTCAGGTTTTCCGACCGATACATTACGCCACCCAGGTGATTGATGCTCGCCTGGTGAAATGGTTGAAGTTTGTTGATGGCCGAAGACAAGAAAAGTGTATTGATGGTTGCTTCATGCCTCTCGCCGGCGCACTTTGCAGAAGTTACAGGGCAGCTTCCGCCCTCTCGATGGCTCGCTCCGCCGCGCAATCGGCGCGAAGCGCTTGATCTGCCCCCTTTTTAGGGCCATAATCTGCGGATATCGCCAACTAATTGGGGAATGTCAGTCAAAGGGAGGATTTGGCGTTATGGAAAAAATATCGAGAATACTGTTTTTTACCAGTTTAGGAATTTTTTTTTTAGGGGCTTCGTTTCTTTACGGAGCTTTCGCATACCGCGGTAACCATCCACCTATCCCTCAATTGAAGGGCTTTTACCAAAGCCTTAAGTCTCAAGGCGTGGAAAGCTACCACCTGCAGCCTTCCCGTGGCCAGGGAAGCGGAGTGATAGTGAATACAAGGCCTGACAACGGGTCCCTCGTTTTCATGGGCGGGTTCTTCGACGGCGAGAACCAGCTTCGTTTGGTGAGGCGAGATGGAGCGGTGGTGAGGAAATGGTCCCTCGATTATCTTGGGCATTTTCCGGATCCTGCCACGCGACCATGCGGGCATGTGAAGGACCCACTGCAGACAGATACGCATGGCGCCCATATAACCCCTCGAGGAGAGGTGGTTTTCACCTATGAATATTGCGGCGCCGTGAAGCTCGACCAATGCGGTGCTATGAGCTGGAGCATCGAGCAACCGACGCATCATTCGCTCATACCGGCAGAGGCTGGCGGCTATTGGATGTTGGGGACTTACGAGTGGTTGGCGAGCGAGCATCCGGATCGGTTTCCACCGTTTTCGATGCTGGTGGCGCGGCAGCAGGGGCCTCTGGGCGACCGACCGCTACGACCGGTTGTGGATGGAAGGATCTATGAGGACACGATCCTGCGAGTCGGCGAGAATGGCGAGGTTCTGGAGGAATTCTCGATCCCAGAGCTCATGCGCGAGAACGGCCTTGGTGCGCTTCTGACTATCGGCGACCTGAAGCGCCGCGAGCTCGTGCACGCGAACAAGATCGCGGAATTGCCCGCGGCAATCGCGGAGGCATATCCATCGTTCGAGGCGGGTGATCTGGCCATTTCAGTACGCTCACTCAACCTGATCATGGTCTTAGATCCCCGCACCAAAGAGGTCAAGTGGCATCAAGCCGGCCCGTGGGTGCGCCAGCACGATCCTGAGTTCCGGCCCGATGGAAGACTCTCGATCTTCAACAACAATGTTCATGAGCGTGTAGCCTATGTCGCCGGTCGAACGGATCTGAGCCTTCCGCGAACTACTAACATCATCGCAGTACATCCGGGCAGCAGAGAAACAGAGATACTATTTGGCGAGGCGCAAGGCGAAGAAATGCTTTCGGTGATCCGTGGTGAGCACGAAATTCTACCAGACGATGGTCTGCTCATTGCTGAATTCGATGCGGGCCGTGTTTTAGAGGTAGATAAGGACCGACAGATAGTCTGGGAATACGTGAACAAATACGATGGGACCCAGGTCGGAGAGGTTGTGAGCGCCGGAATCTTTCAGGCGGAGTACTTCGAAGTTGAATGGAAAACTTGCAAACAATGACACGTGCAGCCGAAACTACGCGCCCTACCCACGAAGGGAAACGGGTGCCCTGGTCAATTTCCGCATCCCGCAAGTGTCCACCAATTGGTAGCGGACACCAACTCATACTATCATCACGCGGTAGATGGCGTTCCCGGGACGCACACAAATACTTTTTATGCATGATTGTTTGATCGAAAAGCAAATTCGCGCGCGCGCCCATATTTGATCAATTTGCATGTCAGAATTTCCAGAAATAAATCAACATAGCAGCACACAAGACAAGGATAAGAGATAAAATATCCAGCATCGGTGAAAGCCAATTCGATTTACGTACGACAACCAAAACAAATAGATAAGTCAGCAGTGCTCCAGCGCCCATACCCACCAGCATCCCCTCAATTCCAATCCAGTAAAAGCCAAAAAAGAGGCCGCTGAGCAGAAAGACAAGCGCAGCCATACTGAAGGTAAACGGCGTTTTACTATCGCCAACAGAAAGGTATGCCAGAGAAAACC
>JAAETJ010001104.1 GCA_024228495.1 bacterium
GACTCAAATTCGGGAAGAGTATTACTTCACCGACGGCCGTTTCCACATCCAGCAAAACGACAACGCCACACGTGGCGAACGCTCCTACGCCGACTACCTCCTCATCTACAAAAACATCCACCTCGCCATTGTTGAGGCCAAAGACAACAAACACAGCATAGGCAGCGGTATGCAGCAAGCGTTGCGCTATGCCGGTGTGCTAGACGTTCCCTTCGTCTATAGCTCCAATGGGGACGGCTTTCTGGAGCATGATCGGCTGGGCGGGGGCGGTCTGATTGAGCGCGAACTGCCCTTGAATCAATTCCCATCGCCAGAAGCGTTGTGGCAGCGCTACACCCAACAGGAGCAGATTACGCCGGAACAAGAAGCCGTTATTACCGAAAATTATTTCTTTGAGCGGGACGGCAAATCGCCGCGCTACTATCAGCGCGTTGCCATCCAACGCGCCATCAACGCTGTCATAAAAGGGCAAAATCGGATTTTGTTAGTCATGGCGACCGGCACAGGTAAAACGCTTACTGTTTTTCAAATCATCTGGCGATTGTGGAAAGCCGGACAAGTAAAGCGCGTTCTGTATCTGGCCGACCGCAACATTCTGGTAGACCAGACGCGGACGAATGATTTTAAACATTTTGGCGACAAAATGACTAAAATTCAGAAACGCCAGATTGATAAATCATACGAGGTCTATTTTGCGCTTTATCAAGGGGTGACCGGTTCGGACGAGTGGCACAATGTTTACCAGCAGTTTTCAGCCGACTTTTTTGATTTGATTGTAATTGACGAGTGCCATCGCGGCAGCGCAGCCGAAGATTCGGCCTGGCGTGAGGTGTTGGAGTATTTCAATTCCTCGATCCAGATTGGGTTGACAGCCACGCCCAAAGAAACAGAGTATGTTTCCAACATTGATTATTTTGGCGACCCTGTTTATACCTACTCCCTGAAACAAGGGATTGAAGACGGCTTTTTGGCTCCTTACAAGGTCGTTCGCATCAATTTGGATAAGGATGTGGATGGATGGATGCCCTTGCCCGGCCAAACGGATAAATATGGCAATGTGATTGAAGATCGGGAGTATGGGATTAGCGATTGGGATCGCTCAGTGGTCTTGGAGCAGCGCAATGCGCTGGTGGCGCGGCGGGTGGCCGATTATTTAACGCTGACCGACCCTTGCGCCAAAACGATTGTTTTTTGCGTCGATATTGCCCATGCGGAACGGATGCGGCAACAGTTGGTCAACGCGATTGGCGGCGAAGCAGCCGCCAATCGCCGTTATGTGGTGCGTATTACGGGCGACAGC
>JAAETJ010001105.1 GCA_024228495.1 bacterium
ATTGAAGATGCGGTGCAGGAGCCGAACGGTACAACAAGGGGGGCGTCATCTTTTTCCAGCAGTTTGATGGTGTATTTGGCCATTTCACGGCTGTCGGCCCAAAAGCCGCCATTAAAGGCTGGCTGACCGCAGCAAGTTTGGCCGGTGGGTACATCCACCTCGATACCCAGCCGTTCCAGCACTGTTACCACCGCCTCGCCCACCTCCGGCGATAGATGGTCTACCAGGCAGGTGACAAACAGGCGGATGCGTTTGGGGTGTTGACCATTAGTTGAATGGTCAGTCATTTGTTTGCTCCATATATGATTAAGTTTTTGTTAAAGTTAACTGATTTTACTATAAGTTGTGCTGATGCTCAAAAGCAGAGGGCTGGGGTCAAACTCCATACGCATCAAGTTAATAAGTAGGGTAAGTAGAGGGTGAGATGAAACCAAAATTGACATAATCAAAGAATTGTGTTGTCATAATCGACAAATTGATAAAATAAGGAGCTCTGATTATGACAACCCCTAACAATATAGAAACTGCTAGCACAACTATACAGGATTTTTTTGACGAAAAAGAAATCGAAGAGGCCGCCCGCGATACCAAATTTGTACAACGTTACTCCCCGCTGGGAGGTTTCATCTTTTTACAAGCGGTCATATTTGCCTTCATAGATGACCCCGAAGCCAATCTGGATGATTGGCCTGTGCAGACCTTGGGGTTGAAATTAGTGCCCAAGGCTTTGACCAGCGGCTCAACTCCTACACCCTTGAGTTCTTGAAAGAAATGTTGAGCAGAGCAATGGTGCAGTTCAAGAACAATAGCCCACTGCCCTTGCCCATTTTGCAGCAATTCAGTGCTATCAATCTGGTCGATAGTACGGTCATAGCACTACCGGACAATATGGCAGCTGAATTTCCTGGCTGTGGCGGAGATGGCCCCCAAGCCAGTGTGAAAATACAGTTGAAGTTTGAGTTTCTGCACGGCAATCTAAGCCAAATCGTCCTCCAAGCAGGTAAAGAGCCAGACCAGAACTATGAGGCTTACTTGACGGAGATACAAGCTGGGTCATTGAACATCAATGACCTGGGATACTTCGTCCTGGCTAACCTAGAAACGATTGATCAGGAGCAGGAAGCCTACTATATCAGTCGTTATTTGTTTGGAACCAGTATCTTGACCTCGGCGGAAAAAAGCATCAACCTGGGGGCGATATTAAAGAAGGCTACGCGCCAGCCCTTTGAACAGGAGATACTGTTGGGCGCAAAGAAAAAACTACCTTGCCGCCTGATTTGTATCCCTCTGCCGCAAGAAGTAGCCGACAGACGGCGCCAAAAGGCTAAAGAGAAGGCTCGCAGTCAAGGAAAAACCCCCAGTAAGGAGTATCTGGCTTTACTGGATTGGCTTATCTTTGTCACCAATGTGCCCCAAGAGATGCTCTCTATTGAGCAGGTCGCTCTGTTGTATCGGATCCGCTGGCAAATCGAGTTGGTCTTCAAATTATGGAAGAGCTATTGTCGCCTCGACCACATTCAGGGGCTGCGTCGGGAGCGGGTTCTGTTTGAACTATATACCAAAATGATAGGGATTATTTTGACCCAATTCTTGGTGGCTCCCCTACGGTTGCCTCACGGAGCCTGGGCTAATCGAGAGCTTAGTTTTTTTAAGGTGCGGGCTATTTTTCAGCGTTTTGCACTTGAACTGATGCGCTCTTTACCAAGGTTAGATGGTTTAGCGGCTGTTTTGACCAAAATATTTGAGCGTATCGAACGTTTTGGCCTCAAACAGAAACGCATAAAGCAGCCCAATGTTTGCCATGCTTTGGCTTTGGCCTCGGTTGTCTATGTTTTGGAGTTTGATATTGACCAAAATATTGAGTTACCTACTTTATTAGCTTGATGCGTATGCGGTCAATCACTCCCCCTGGCCGAATTTGGCCCAGACGTTCCACAACCGTGCTGGGGCTATCTTTCTCATCAAGCTCTATCAGAGCCTGCAAGTGTTGGTCCAGGGTGTCTGCATCGGGACGCCGCCGACTGTCGAGGGGTAGCCCCCAACTCTCAACTGGCTGGTCGTTGATGTGGCTCA
>JAAETJ010001106.1 GCA_024228495.1 bacterium
AATGTACTTTTGTGTAAGGTTCAAGGGCTTTTCGGATACGGATGGTGGCGGATCTGCCGGCATAATCACCGTCAAGCATCAGAACAACACGGGATATTTTTTTCAATATATCAAGCTGTAGAGACGACAGGTGAATTCCCAAAAGGGCGACCGCAGGGATATTCAATTGAGCAAGGCGCATGACGCCCCAGGGGCATTCCACAACAACGACAGCCTCTGGATTAGCGGATCTTATTCGGTGGAAGTTGTACAAGATCTCATTTTTTGGAAGGCCCGGTGGGAACTTCCATTTGCCGTATTGTTTGGCGAGAATGGGATTCAATTGTCGTGCGGCATAGCCAATGGGATGGCCGAGCAAATCATGCAGGCGCACAGCGATACAACCGCTGAGAAAGCCTGTCCCGTGATAAGCGCCGGCTTCAAAGCGACTGGCCGTAGCCGGTTTGATCTGCTTTTTGTGCAGCCATGGGGTTGAAGCGTCAAGGGGCAAACGGGCTGTGAAGGGTCTGAAGGATTTTTTGCGATAATGAGCAGAGCAAACGCTCCGAGAGGTCGGAGCGGTATCTGCTAATGAAGATAGAAAGGCTGCAGTTTGTCGGTAGTCTTTACCATAAAGGTGTTGCACGAGTTTGATGACATCACCTCCGGTATTGCATCGGGTAAAGCAGTGCCAAATATTTTTAGAAAGGCTGATAACAAAGGCGTTGGGGTTGTCGCCACCATGAACGGGACAAGGGCCGAAGAGGTGATCGCCTTGTTTTTTAAACTGTGTCATCACCCCCTTAGTGTTAAGTACCGTCACAATGGAGACGCGGCGCTTGAGATATGCAAAATTGAGATGGTTAGGGATCATTTGGATATTTCAGCGTTTGTCGAGCGATGCGTTGCCAAGCGGGACCCAACCTTTTGAAGTTTTGAGCACCAGAGCCCGTTTATCAAGCTTGGCGAGCGTGTCGCCAAGTCGCTGATTGTTGACCTTGAGATGTTCTCTGATGGCGGTACGGGTCAGCGGTTTGGTGGAATTTTGTAAAAGCAACAGCGCGCGTTGAGCCAGAGAGGCGGAGGTATTTGAAGCTGTGTCCGCCACAATTTCGAGATGGGTGGCGGAGCCGTTAGCCCGTGAGACCAGCTGCATCTCGATGGGGTCCATGGATTTGGCCGAGCGGTGCTCAACTGACAGAACGATGCGTTTTTTTCGTCGCGTCAGATAAGCATTGGAGTCACCAAGAGCGTGCAGATCGGCGCTGCCTCTTAGAGCTTGGCC
>JAAETJ010001107.1 GCA_024228495.1 bacterium
CCTTGTCCGGTTGCAATCAGTGCCAGTGAAAATGTCGCACCCCAGATCATGCCGGCGGCCAGGATCAGGAGGTAGGGAAATAATCGGTGCTCGGTCATGCTTGCGCTCAACTCGGTGATGTGCAGCAAAGCGTCGATTATAGAGAGCAGCGACTATCACGGTAACTATTTTATTTCTACCTCAGCATGGCTTTAACATTCCGCGCTGTTGGGCTGCAGTTCCCGGTGCCAATATCCTCTAGCCCGCATTTCTCACCAGGATGGCGGGCCCTCGCTTGTTCTTTGAACTCACAAGGGATTTTCTTCAGGCGGGTTACGCTCTGTTATTCCGCTCCTTCAGAAAACCCCTTGTGAATCCAAAGCCCTGCGCGATCATCCTGCCCCCTGGTGAGAAATGCGGGCTAGATGGTGTTGGAAGCACAGAATTTGCCCCAATATTGAAAAAAGCCTTGCAGATGAATCCGCTTCACGGCACATTTCGCATTCCATAACTTAATCGATTTACCAGGAAATCAAGCAGATGGATTACCTCAAGTTTTTTATCGACGGCGCGTGGGTGGATCCGATTACCCCGGCAACTATCGATGTTATCAACCCAGCCACCGAACAG
>JAAETJ010001108.1 GCA_024228495.1 bacterium
AGAGCGATTCGACTGGCGCAAACAGGAGGAACTGCTCAATAAATTTCCCCAGTTCACTGCAAAGGTAGATGGAATTGATATCCACTATATCCACGAAAAAGGATCGGGGCCATCTCCTACACCTCTGCTTATCAGCCATGGTTGGCCTGGTTCGGTCGCAGAATTCCAACATATCATAGAGCCTCTGGCTCATCCGCAACGGTTTGGTGGTCGTGAAGAAGATGCCTTCGATGTCATTGCGCCATCGCTGCCTGGTTTCGGATTTTCAGGTCGACCATCAAGGCCAATGGGGCCGCGCGGAATGGCAAACATTTTAGCCAAACTGATGGTCGAAAAGCTGGGTTATAAAAGCTATATCGCACAAGGCGGAGACTGGGGTGGAACGATCACGAGCTGGCTTGGATACGAGCACGCGTCGAGTTGCAAGGCGATTCATCTGAATGTTCTGTCCATGCGCCATCCAGATGGCCCGCAAGGGCCGGAAGAAGAGGCCTGGTCTGCCCAATTTGATCAAGACCAGATAATGCAGGACGGGTACCGCACTATACAGGCAACCAAGCCACAGACACTGAGCTATGCCATGAACGACAGCTCTGTCGGCGTTGCCGCCTGGATTATCGAGAAATTCAACGCCTGGTCGGATACAAAGGGCGACGACGTCGAAAGTGCGCATACCAAAGACGAGCTTTTAACCAATATTATGATTTATCTTGTGACCGGGACGTTCAACTCTGCAAGCTGGATTTATTACGGTCGGCGGGAAGAAGGCGGTCGCATCCTGTCGCCGGAGGGCAGGCGTGTCGAAATGCCAACGGGTTGTGCATTATTTCCAAAGGAAATGCTGAGATGGGCACCGCGTAGCTACGTCAACAGGATTTATAACGTGACTCACTGGACCCCAATGCCTCGCGGCGGGCATTTTGCTGCAATGGAGGAACCACAAT
>JAAETJ010001109.1 GCA_024228495.1 bacterium
GATTGTTTTATCTAAAGAAGGGTTTATTGGCGAGTACTCTTGTGAAAGATGACCAGGAGATTAATAACTGATCCTAACTTTTTGTGTTGAAACTCGAATCTTACATTCCGCACCCTGAAACGTACTGAAAACAGGGGCTTTTAAATTTTGAAATTGCGTAATTTTGAGGTTTTGCAATTACCTGGGGTATTTTTCATCACGGTAATGACGACGAAAACCCCTGATTTTAAAGGATTTTAATTCCGCAAAAATGTGCTTTAAGGGTGCGGAATGTGAGATAAAACCCGATATAGAGACAAAAGAAAAAATAGAAGGACAGTTCTTTTCATTGTCAGCTCACGAGCATTTTTTCGATTCACTGCTCTTTCATATCTTCTCAACCTGACAGTATTGTGCTGTGTGGCGTGAAACATGTCTGTCTTGTGGGACCTGAAGACAGACGACTCCTCTAGAGATGCCCGACACATCATTCCCTTCCCTCCCTCAAAAAAAGACGCGATAGGGACACTACCCATAGGTTGCGAGCTTTTCCAGGTTGTACACAAATGCCACCATCAATTGCGCAATATGGTTCATGCTGTCGTTTCTGTAGGGGGCTTTGTCACCGTTGTGGAAGCGGTTGACATGACCAAATACGCCTTCAGAGGAGAATCGTTGGCGGCGTATGGCTTTGCCTTCCGGGCTGCGACTGCGTTCGCGGTTGCGCTGCGCACGCTGATGAGCAGCGGTGGTGGTCTGTAACTCCCGACGGGGGAGTTTCTTTTCCCGCTGTGCGGTCGTCAAGCACTGCTCGAACAAGGGACATTGTGCGCATTCAGCCTTGGCCCGGTAACGATCATGACCGTTTTTGTACGGGCCGGCGATGTGTTCCATCTCTTCTCCATTGGGACAGAGCAGGCATCCCTCCTCATTCCAGACAAACGCGTCGGCATGAAACACGCCTGCCGGCCCGGGGCGGCTTCGGACGGTGATCCCGCTGAAGATATTGTGCTTCTCGGTGTACAGATGCACGTTGTCCCGGTCGAACGCGCTGTCCAATCCCAACCGTTTCGGGTAGGTGCCGAAGATGGCATAATGTGTGTCCAATGCAGTTGTGACGGTCGGTGCCTCGGCCTTGCTGAGTGTGACAAAGATGATAGCCGTGATCATGAAGCGTTTGGCGTCCACCAGGAATCCACTTCGGTATCCGCACAATGTGCCATCAGTCCGGGTATGCCCCACAGTGGCATCGGGATCACCGAAGGCCTGAGGAAGTTCAGAGACCAACTCCTGAGCCGCCTGGAGCACCTGTGCCCGGTTCACCTCGGCTGCCTCAGGTGAGGGCTGTTTCATCCGGGATATTTTCCGGAGAATCCGCTGCCACCAGCCGGAAACGTTGCACGTGCTCTCCTGGACACAGTTTCCTGGAGTGTCCTGACTGAACACAATCTGTGATGGATGCACCGTCTTGAGGGAAGGATGGGGGGTGCGCAGAACCTCCAACGCAATACTGGCAATCTGCTCCCGATCAATCGTGCCGACCCCGCCGTGGTTGGCGTCCAGCCAGGTACTGAGCGCTTTGCTCAAGATCACCGCCCGTTGATAGGGCGTGGCTTGCGTCGCACTGGCGGCGACCCCGGTCATGTCGTAGTAACTCTCTTCATGACCAAGCAGACCAGCCGTGTCACATGCTCTGATCAGGTCGACCATGATCTCTTCAAACCGCTCGACCCCCACACGAGAGCGAAAGCGACTGATGGTTCCAGCATCAGGAATACCGCACAACACGCTGAGTCCTGCAAACCACCGCCAGACCAGGTCCGTTTCCAGACGAAGGAGGGTGGCGCTTTCAAACGGGGTGCCGCTGACGAACATCAGCACCAGGATGCGAAAGAGTACCTGAGGCGCGTAGGCGGGGGCTCCCCGGTTCTGATTCTTATACGCCGATGCACACCGCTCATCGATCAATTGCCAGTCAATGGCGTCAAACAGCTTTCGTAAGGGATGATCTGAGCGAATCATGACGGCAAAGAGCAGACAACTGAGCCCGTCAGGCGTGTTCTGCTTCCACCGTGGCTGTCCCTGAATTGGCTGAATACGTGAGGGAAGCGTCGTCCAGGTCAGACCGGTCATAACGAGTTGAAGCATGAGATTAACCAGTCTGTTCCAGTGGCGTGTTGTCCAAACGCAACGTGAAATGCTGATGGTCAATCCTTCATTCGTCAGACTGATCGTTGAGGAATGGAGCTGATGAGTGATCGGTTGCAGGGTCGCATCGGGTGTATCCATAACGTTTAGATTTTCTCCAAAAAGATCATATCGAACAACATGACGAGTTTTGAGGATTATGGTGAGCACTGCTGAGAGATGTCCCATCAATGTCTCTATTGTGCAAGTTATTTTTGAGACAATTTAAGGGGAGCTTTTGACGGACTGGAAAGATGTCTGGCAGTGGATGTCGCTAACGCAACGTTAGCGGCCTTTACGAAGCAAACTGATTAATTCAAGAGTCTCTATAGACCTCTTCAAGATACTCATCGTCCAACTTTTCAATTTCGCTATGGATAATTTCTTTGGTCATCATTTTTCATGTCCTCTATCGCGGACTTATGCATGCACGGCTTCTTTGGCGGACTTCCGGCGGTCTTGAGAACTTCGTTGGGCAGAACGCGACGCGGGTCTGCCATGCAACATCCCTTCAGCGCTGATATCCTCGTCAATATCAGGCCAGTGGACACCATGCCCGTCACCAATAATCTCAAAATGCTTCCGCTGATCGGGAGTGGCTTCGGTTAAGCGCCACGACCATTCCAGCGGCACCGTAATCACGCGTCCATCCGTCAAATAGGCCGTGATGGTCTCATCTGTGACCTGCATATCTTTAATCTTCGGGAAAATCCTCTCCACACTGTTCATGCCATGCCTCCATAATATTATCATGATATTCTTCAATAATTCGATGAATCTTCCGCAATTCGTCAAGATAGACGATAAAACAGATTATAGCGTAGTGGGAACCTCTGTCAAGCGAAGAATGCAGAAAACGGCATTTTGTGAAGCAAAGCAATCCCCATCATCGCCAGAGTGCGGGAAGGTGAATTATTTAAGCAGCAGGGTATGCTCGTTCCCACGCAGAGAGGCTGTGAAAGTATTCGGAAAATGCTCAAAATTTTCATACGACAGGCTCATATCAATGATGAAGTGAACCGTTGAACATCCGGGTCGTATCAGTGTGGATTCCCGCCTTCGCGAGAATGACACCGAGTGACCGTGTGATGCTTTTGTCATTCCCGCGAAGGCGGGAATCCATCTCAGCCGGACCAAGCATGCAAAAAATTGAATACTTTCACAGCCTCAGAGCGTGGGAATGAGATCTGGGTAA
>JAAETJ010001110.1 GCA_024228495.1 bacterium
AACAATGTTGACAACATTTTTCGTAATGAAGTCACTAAAAACTAGGTAACTTATTGATTTTATTGGTGGGCCATGAAGGATTCGAACCTTCGACCAATGGATTAAGAGTCGGCAACACCAATATTTTTAAGTATTATTTTCAATAAGTTACCGGACGTCCGTTGCAAGACTTCGCATAACTAAGCACTACTGTGCAGGACTAATCCCCGCAAAACTCCCGCAGCAACCTGGCTATCAATTCGCCGTGTATACGCATCCATGCTTATTGAGCAGTGGACTTTTGATCCATTGGTTCAGCGCCATTCCACCCAAAGTTTACTCTGTGATGACACACACGCTAAAATTTCTGGACGCGTTCCTAAACTTGAGAACGTACTGAAAAAATGTGCTGACCGTCTACCTGTTGAGGGCACTATCAGCTTCTCGCAGTAGCGGTAGCTTGATTATCAAATTTCCACGCACAGGATAATCAAGCAGAAAGAATTACAGACAGCAACGGAGAGACTGCGCTAGATACTCCACATTATTGTCCAAAACGAAAGAAATGCTTTTTAAAGCATTTTAAACAGCTTTAAATGTCTTTATGTGCATTTCGACTTGACTTCCAATCAAATATCAACATATGCTTTTAAAAGCTTGTAAACTATTCCAATAAGCTATTAAAAGCATATGTCACGAAATAATCTGCTGAGCATGGCGCCACCCTACCCGGTCGAACAAGCGATTAAACACTTGGGCGCAAATCTGCGCACAGCCCGACTACGGCGCAACCTGACGATCGCGGAGGTCGCCGAGAAGATCGGGACAGGCCTGCGCCCTGTGGCCGATGCCGAAAAAGGCAAGCCGGGGACAGGCGTTGCTGTCTATATGGCGCTACTGTGGGCATACGATCTCCTGGATCCGGTTTCCGCGGTAGCGGATCCAGCGAGTGATGAAGAGGGACTCATGTTGGAGCTTTCGAGTGGACGGACCCGCGCCCGTGGAAAGGATGAGCTCGACAGTGACTTCTAAGTTTGGCGCGAAAGAATGTTACGTCTACATCACGCTGCCCGGCGCGACCACTTTCGTCACGGCCGGGCGGTTTGTGCTGGACACCCAACGCAGCGGCGTTACAGTAGGCCGTTTCGTCTACGGCAAGAGCTATCTGGGGCGGGCTGACGCGGTACCGATCGACCCTGTTGAACTTAAGCTTGGTACCACCACCTACCGCACAACTGCGCTCAAAGGCGTTTTTGGCGCATTGCGTGATGCCGCACCGGATTACTGGGGCCGACGCGTCATTGAAAAACATGCGGGCAAAGCCCGTCTAGGCGAACTTGACTACCTGCTCTTTGCGCCAGATGATCGTGCAGGCGCCCTTGGGTTCGGATTAAACCAGGAACCGCCTGCGCCCAGACGGCACTTCAACAAGACGCTCGACCTGGAAACGCTGCAAAAGCTAGCTGATGCGATCATCGCAGATGAAGACATGCCGAAAGGCGCAGATGCCGATCAGGTTGAAGACCTGATGCTGATCGGCACATCCATGGGCGGCGCAAGACCGAAAGCCGTGGTGGAGGATGAGGACGGGCTATGGATTGCA
>JAAETJ010001111.1 GCA_024228495.1 bacterium
ATCCCATCGGTTTTGTTTGATAAGATCCACAACACTATTGGACAGTTGATCAAGTTGCGTATAGACTGGGATAAACTTTGTGCTTGAAGCATATTTTTGTCCTTTGCCGGCTTTTGGCAAAAGACAACATTTTTTGTATTTCTTTCCACTGCCGCAAGGGCAAGGGGCATTACGACCAATTTTTGCCATGGTGGTATCTTTTTAAAAATATTATCTCACTGGCAGCTTAATTGTGATGCAAATACGTTATGCCACAAATTTGTCAGCCGAGCAATACGTCCAACAACAGGCCTGGCACGCGGCAACGCTTAACCAATGTCCGCTTCATCCACAAGGCGGATGCCGCTTTAGCAAACATGGTACCTATCCGCGCAAGTTTCCCGAGGGCACCAAAATAGCCCGATGGTTCTGTCCCGATGGGCACATGAGCTTTAGTTTGCTGCCGGATTGTCTGGCCTCACGTTTGCCCGGAACGCTGCTTGAAATCGAAGATGTCGTTGCGAAAGTCGAAAATTCGCCGAGTCAGGAAGCCGCCGCCGATGTGATTCGCATAGATATCGAGCTTCCAGGTGCGTTGCGTTGGATGAGGCGACGGATATTTCTGGTCAAAGTTGCATTGCGTATACTGATCGAACTGCTGCCCGGCCTTTTCGCCGATTGTCTTCCCAGCCTTTTGTCCTTCCGATCGGTTCTCGGCGTTGACTATGTCCTACCTCAACTGCGGATACTAGCCGAGGGTAATTTGTATATTTTACCGCCGCCGATCGGTTTTGGTCCCCGTCCCGCCGCCAAAAATTTAAAAAAAAGTCGTTTCCAACACCCAACGGGCACTGACCCGCCCTTGAAAAGGGTGTAAATTAGCTCCCAAATCCATCGCAAGGGAGCAATCTCTATGAAAAACCCGCCAAAAGATCTCAAAGTGCTGCTTGACCGACTCGCTGCAAGAGCTGACGCCAATACCGCTACGCATCCCAAATGCGCCGGGCAAAGAACCATCCACCACCGCAATCGCAAAGCAAGGCATCAACGCGTTGAAAAAAAACCCCTTCAGCCTAATCGCATTCGCAAAATCATCGGCAGTTTTGCCTTTATCGAACATCGCTTTTTGCGACAGGGGTTTTGGAGCAGCCTCAGCCACCATGAGCTTTTGCTGTACTTGTTTCTGGTAATCGTCGCCGATCGCAACGGACTATCCTACTACTGTTATGATAAAATCTGCTCCCTTGTGCAGATCACCGTCGATGAGTATATCCTCGCCCGCGATTTGTTAATTGATAAAGATCTGATCGCTTTTGACGGCCGTCTCCAGGTATTATCGCTGCCGCAAACACCCCCATCGTGCCCGACAGCACTGAAAACCGCCAAGGACATGCAAACACATGACCCGGCCACCATTCATCAACTCATCACGCATCGCTTAGGAAAAAAACATGACTGATACCTCTTATCAAAATCGGCCATCAGAAAAATTATGCCCCAATTTCGATAACGGTGTCTATCAGCATCTAAAGCAGGCCATTGCAGATTATCTGCAATGGATGAAATCGGTCGGATATGCCCGTAAAACCCGTCAAAGTTATCAAGCGCAGTTAAACCAATTTCTTTGTTTTAGCAAAAACACAACAATTAGCTGGCAACAACTTTTTACTTCAAACAGCCTTGAATATTTTAAAAAAATCACAG
>JAAETJ010001112.1 GCA_024228495.1 bacterium
CACCCATGAGCTTCTTATCACGGGTTCTATACCAATGAGTTTGACCGCTTTTAATGGCGTGTTTGTAGGGTAAGGAGGAGCAAAAATCGGCGATGGGTAGAAAAGCTGCCGCGTGTGCCCAATACTCCAAAATGTCTCCATCGAGCAACATTTGATTTGTCATGGCTGGCTTGAAATTAGGCACTCTAGAGTAAAAAACATGATGGTGTGCTCGTTCCACCACCGATATAGTGTCGATCTGTACATAACCTATGTGGTTAATCGCTATACGTGCCCCCGCCAAACCACGCCCATAGGGCTGAGCCTGCAGCAAACCTTGTGCAGCCAGGGCAAGGCGGCGTAAACGCGCCAGCTCTTGTGGACGTTTAATTTCAATCATGGTCATACTAGCCTAACGTCGCACATCAGCGGCAGCGAAAAGTGGCGCGGATTTTGCGCAAGCAAAAGGCGTGACACTTTTTGCTGTCCGCTGGATGTGCCTTCCAGCAATAGGATAAGATTATCGGGTCATATATGGTTCGCCCCGCGATGCAAGGAAAAAGTTCGTTCGTGACAAAAAGAATATTGCATCCATATATC
>JAAETJ010001113.1 GCA_024228495.1 bacterium
ACGGCCAAGGAGTATGGCAAAAATCTTGATGAAAACCTCTATAATCTATATCAACGACTGCGCAGAGGTCAGTACGTTGCTATGCCGGTAAAGCGTATCTGGATCGACAAGGAAGGCGGGAAAAAGAGGCCGATAGGCATACCCGCCCTGGAAGACAAAATTGTCCAAAGGGCGGTGTCCACCCTATTGAACGTCATTTATGACGTGGACTTTTACGATTTTTCCCATGCGTTTCGCAAAGGCCACAGCCAGCATAAGGCATTGCACGAACTACGTGAAAAGTGCCGGGAGCTGAACATTGGCTGGATAGCAAGTGCGGATGTTACAGGACTATTTGACAACATTGACCATGGACTTCTTCGCGGGATCATCGAGCGAAGGGTCAATGACGGAGGGATATTGCGTTTGATCGGTAAATGGTTGAACGCAGGGGTCATGGAAGAAGGCATTCTTTCTTATCCCGGTAAGGGGACGCCACAAGGTGGAGTGATTTCACCTGTGCGCCATATTTCTCCATTATGTACTCGACGAGTGGTTTGTTGAGCAAGTTCGACCTCGAATGAAGGGAAAGAGCTTCATCATTCGCTGGGCTGATGACTTTATCATAGGTTGTGAATTGGAGTCAGATGCAAAGCGTATAATGGAGGTACTGCCAAAACGGTTCAATACGTATGGCCTGTCCCTTCATCCGGGAAAGACGGGGGTTATTGAGTTTAGAAGGCCGCCGTCAAAGGTAAAAGGCAAGGGGAAGGGCACATTTGACTTTCTTGGGTTCACCTTTTACTGGTCAAAATCCCGGCGAGGCTATTGGGTGATAAAGAAGAAAACAGATGGTAAGCGCCTGGCACGT
>JAAETJ010001114.1 GCA_024228495.1 bacterium
CTATCCTTATTCCAATCTGATCGCTCTTCGGGCAAAAAATACTCAAGCAATCAAGGCCAGCAAAATTGTCATTGATAACGGCTTGAAGCTCAACCGTTTGAAATTCCGATATCGCATTACCGGTGATGCACCTTGGAAACCCATTCGCGCCTTTGACGATGGCAAGAAGGTTTACATCCAGTTTCCATCTGGTTTGAAGCAAGGTGAAGCACCTCCCTTGTTTGTCATCTCGTCAGATGGTCAACCGGCATTGGTGAATTACCGGGTGCGTGACACCTATTATATTGTAGATCGACTGTTTGCCGCTGCCGAACTACGCCTTGGCTCCAAGCCACAGCGTATTGTTCGCATCACCCGCACCGATGCCAAAACTCGATCGGTCAGAAATATCCGGAGGGTGTTCGATGAGCGTTGATCAAACCGGTAGTGGGCCAGACAACAGAACAGACAAAAAACTTAAGCCGGAAACTCTAGAACTGCGAGCTAAACCAAAGCCGGTCACAAGAGTTAGCCGCAAAGTGCTTATGGGTGGTAGCGCACTTGTATTGTTATTCATTGCTGGCGCTGTTC
>JAAETJ010001115.1 GCA_024228495.1 bacterium
CAAGTTTTGTGACATATTTTCCGGGATCGGTGATGGTGCCGTGGTCTGCAAGCCGAACACCAAAATCCCTGGTTCCCTGGAAAATCGGGTCATATTGACTGAGTGCATCCCCCTCCAGTTCATCCCACTCAAAACCCATTTTACGGCGTAATGACCATCCGTAAGCATCTTTATCAAACGCCGCACGGTCCTTGTATATAAATACATAATCTGATGGTTTAAGCCATTTCTCGGCACCTGTACCCCTGGCCAGCGCCTGATGCTGTTCGAGGCTGTCATAGAGGATCGTTGTCAATGCCTTTGCCACATGGCGGGTATTTTTCTTGCTGGCACCGCGCATATAGCTGATCAGCCAGGGCAGCAATTTTGGCAAATAAGACCAACGCACAAACAAGGGACTGTCAGCGCGCATCAACATGCCAGGCGCACTTTTTAAAAGTCCGGGTGCGTTGACGGGCACTACAGCGCATGAAGCCAAAACGCCGCCGTTCCCATAAGAAGTACCTGCAGCCGGACCTTCGCGGTCGATCAG
>JAAETJ010001116.1 GCA_024228495.1 bacterium
ACCAGCCTCACCTCGCTCGACCTGAGCGGCAACAATCTCGGCGATGCGGGGGCCAAGCACCTGGCGGCGCTGACCAGCCTCACCTCGCTCTACCTGTACAACAACAATCTCGGCGATGCGGGGGCCAAGCACCTGGCGGCGCTGACCAGCCTCACCTCGCTCGACCTGAGCGGCAACAATCTCGGCGATGCGGGGGCCAAGCACCTGGCGGCGCTGACCAGCCTCACCTCGCTCGACCTGCGCAGCAATAATCTTTCAGATGTGTCGTTCTTAAAAGAGCTCAAAAGACTCACGAGTCTCGATCTCAGAGATAACTCAAATATAAAAGAACCTCCCGGTGAGATCATTGAGGAGGGACCTAATGCGATTCGTAATTATTTTGCTCAGATCGAGGAACAGGGTGTCGATCAAATCTATGAGGCTAAAGTCTTGTTTGTCGGCGAACCAGAAGCTGGTAAGACATCGCTGATGAAGAAACTTCTGGACCCCGCCTATCCGGTATCGAATACAAAGCCTGAACAATCAACATTGGGCATTGATATTGTTCCTGACTGGACGTTCCCATTTGCTGAGGATTCCGTGAGAGATTTCAAAGCTCACCTATGGGACTTTGGTGGTCAGAATATTCAATACTACATTCATCAGTTTTTTCTTACCGAGCGATCGCTGTACGTATTGGTTGTGGATGATCGCAAGGATTATCCGAACATTGATTATTGGTTCAACATCATCAAGCTACTTGGAAAAGGCAGCCCGATTCTACTCATTCGCAACGAAAAGAACATTCAATCTGCGGTCGGTTTCGATAGAGTCAAATACCAAAAACGTTACAACGATCTCGATATTGAATTCTATGATGTGAATCTAGCAGAAGGCGGCTCTCAATTAGAGGTCATCGATGAGAAAATCAAATTAAAACTTTGCAAGCTTGAGCATGTCGGCGACCCTGTTCCGGCACGCTGGATTGATGTTAGGGCGGCCCTAGAGGCCCGTAAGTCTGAAAATCATATTGCTTTAGCCGAGTTCAAGGCGATTTGTACTACGTGTGAAATAACCAATGACGAAGATCAGATTACGCTTTTGGGTTATCTCCACGCGCTCGGTATCCTGCTGAATTATAGAAACGAAAGTGGCCTCAGGGATATTGTCTTCCTAAATCCCAAGTGGATGACCGATGCCGTCTACTCGATCCTCTCTGATAAAGCGCTCGAAAAACAGAACGGGCGGTTTTCAAAAGCATGGCTCTTCAATAAATGGAGTTCTCATTATTCGGATGAGGAAAAAGACAAGCTGCTTTTGTTGATGCAAAAGCGAGAATTCGATCTTTGTTACCGATTTGAAGCGCAAGGCGAAGAAAGCTACTTAGCGCCTCAACTGCTACAAGATGTCGCGCCGGAAGAAGCCAATGTGTGGGATCGAAAAAGCACGCTTTGTTTCCGCTACAGCTACGAATTCATGCCGATTGGGATTATCACCAGAATCATTGTTCGCTTGAGCGGTTGGATTGCTGAGGATCTGGTATGGCGAAGCGGGGTGATCCTTGCAAAAGATGGTTGTGAAGCGCTGGTTATTGATGATATTAAGGATGGACGAAAGGTCATTGATATTTCCGTGCGAGGTAATGCACTCACTCGCCGAGATTTATTATCGCTGATTCGAGGGCAGATCGACGGTATTCACAAACAATCGTTTGAGCATGTCAGGGTCGAGCCACTAGTGCCATGCAACTGTGAGGTATGTGACGGTTCCGAAGATCCAATGTTTTTCGAGCTGTCTCGATTGCATGACTATCTTAGTAAAGAAGAAGTAACTATTAAGTGTGAAAAGGGTAAACGATTTCGGGATGTTCCTATCATTCCAATGCTGGAAGGTTTTTTGAGCCAGCGTGAAAAAGATAAGGGATACCTTGAGGGATCGGAAGATCACCTTACCCGGCTCCTTGACCCATCTCAGCAACCTGGCCCAACAACCATCAATTTTTTCACTCAACCCCCACCGCCTGCTGATACGCCGCGTGAAGAAATCAGTGATAAAAAACCCGTCTTGTTCGAGAAATACCCGCTCCTCCAAGACTGGTGGGTTCGTTCCATATTGGCTGGTCTGGCCTTAGGCATTCTAGCCGCTGTGGTCATTCCAGATCCCTGGAACTGGAGGTTCTCAATGGTGGTTGGTGCAATAACTACGGCCCTAGTACTCATCAATAACCCCAAAAAGCGTTATATGAAAGCTTTCTGGGCAGTGCTAGGCGTGTTGATCGTCTGGAATTTACTGCCAGGCCTGAAGGCCACATTTCACCAAGACGGCGCGGCCGGAAAGACCTATTTCGACCTGTTGATAGAAAAGCTGGATTGGCCTATGAATCTGGGTTTGATGCTCATCCTGTGCTTTCTGCTCTTTCTGGACTTTTGGGAAAGACGATGAATTGTTCCTGGCGATTATGTTTGCAGGCCGCTAGTGTGACACGAGATCGCGGTATCGCAAAAACGGTCCTTTTCGAGAGACTCGCTTGATCAGCTCATTTATCAAGCAAAACGTCTCTCAAAACTATACCCAGAAATACCCCCCCACCATGAGTACGCTGTTGACGCAAATTGAGAGATGAAACAATGGCGCGTTCTAAGAAAAAGCCGGTACTACGATTGATCGGCTACCAGCGGGTTTCCACCGATGACCAACGCCTGATAATGCAGCGGGATGCACTCGAAGGTGCGGGGGTTCATCCTGACGACATCTATGAGGATAAACAATCTGGTGCTCGTGCCGATCGACCAGGATTAGAACATGCTATTCGAGCAACCCGTGCGGGCGACGTATTTGTAGTTTGGCGACTCGACCGCTTG
>JAAETJ010001117.1 GCA_024228495.1 bacterium
CACGAATAGCCTCTGGACTGCCGCTGTCAAGCCTGTAGCCTGTCTCACCGTCACGGACCAAATCGAATTCGGTCCCATCGGCCTGATGAACGATCACAGGTAGTCCATGGGCCATGGCCTCCGACATCACCATCCCCCCTCGGCCAGGCAGCACAAATACGTCACCTGCCCGGTAATATTTGGCCATCGTCTCCCAGGAAACTCGACCCGGGAAGAAGGCATGGCGCAAGCCCAGCTCTGATGCCTTTGTTTCCAGTTCACCGCGCAGCGGGCCATCGCCCAGCACTACGAGATTGCATTGCGGTGCGGTTGGATCGGCCAACGCCGTTACCAATTTATCCAGATGCTTGTCATCATCCAGGGCACCAGCGTACAGCACCGTAAACGCCATGGGGAGCCCGAGCTCCAGGCGGGCCTGCTCCTTTGTCAGCATCAAATAGCGTGCGGCATCGAGGTGGCACCCTATGTCTGATACGTTGACCGCGACATGGATGTTGTTACTTGGGCAACCAAGCTCTATCAACTCATCTCGGCCATAGCTTGAATAAACGACATAGGTATCGAACATTGCTAGCAGACGGCGCTTGATACCGCGTCGCAGAGGGCTTGCGATAGGAGCGCCAGGGAGGCCACCAAGCGACCAGTGTATCAATGCGGTTTTCGGATGACGTGCACGGTACCAAAGCGCCTTGAGATAACTGAGAACATTGCTCTCCCCCTCGCAAAGGATAGCGTCGGGTTCAAACGCCGCGAGCACGCTCTTCAGCCCCTGATGATCAGTCAACTGCCTAGCGCCAAGATTGAAAAAACGAGTCGGCATCCTGATCACGTCCAGATCACCAAAGTCTGAGACTGAGCGAACTTTGGAGCTAGGTAAATCAGCACCAATAAAGAGACGTACATTGCATGCCGAATCGCCGCTCAATATTTGAAACAGGCCCATCCAATACTGCGGCAGAACGCGTTGCAGTATTGCGATGCGTAGCGACCATTCCCGGGGGGGTATAGAGGAAGTTACTTGTTCATTCAATTTCGACACCAAAAGTACTCTGGAAGGGCACTCATTGACCAACCAAGGGCTTGAAGAATAGCACATCGTCGTGCACACCGCCGCTAAACCAGACTCGACGCCAGCTATGAACCTCGGTCAGAAACTGCTCCCAACGTGAGGTTGGGCAACGTCCATCACTGGAGATGCCAGACGGTGATCGGGAACTTGAAGGGAGGTAGCGATGCGCATCATCGATTACCAGCAAGCTCATTTCAACGACCTCGTACTGAGCTTAGCCTGCATGGGATTGTCATATTAAAGTCTCTATCATTGTATCTGGTCAGTCCCAATCCGCTAAGTCTTCGCCTAAAAATTGACGCAACTCATCGTTCCAGGGACGATAGAATTCGGCGAGTTTCTGCCTGCTGGCTTCATCGATGGGGGGTGTGGAGAAACGCATGGTCGATCCCCAATAAAAAAACCGTCTCAATTTTGCTGGGACACTCTTTTGATAATGCGGGCGGCGGATGAGCAACTGGTAAAAGGGGTTTTTCCAGACTTCGGTCGGGTTGAAGGCTTTGTCAAAATCCTCACAGACGAACGCCTCATCCACTCCGAGGAAGTTGAAGATGCGTTGATAAAAGATTCTGGGGTTTGAGATTAGCTTTTCGAACGGCAGGACAAGTAAGTTCTCACGCGGGAAATATTCCAAAAAGCGGCGGATATAATGCATGTACACCCCACGACTAAAATAGCCGACCCTGCCTGGAACGTAGTCGTCGCTCAGGTAGGCGTCAGTTGCTTGAGCGAAGGTCAGAGGTTCGTTGAGATGACGGCGGTTGTCCCAGTATTGGGAGACGGCACGTTTGACCGGGTTGCGGACGGTCAGAATTAGCTTCATGTCAGGCAGCAGGGCATGGATGCGGGCAGGTGTTGCGGGGTGGCAGATATATCCCGGGGAGGCTTCGCCGAGAGCAAGCTGATTGGCGGCATCTGCAAAATGCGCGACATAGTGTCCGGGGCCACGCGCGTACTCTTCATCCTTAAAGAAGAAGTTGACCTCTTTCTTCTCGGGCATGTAGATTTGTGGGTGCTGCTTCAGGATGTGGTAGAGGGAGGTCGTTCCAGCTTTTTGCGAGCCAATGATGAGAAAATTTGGGTAAATAGATGACATAGTGTTCCAGGGTTTTAAAGATAACAAGTCACCTCTCCCATTGGGAGCGGGTTAGTAATGGTGCATCACGTGCTATGGTATTCCTCGCACTCTCTCAAACCGTCGAGGCAACGCCGCGTACGCTCGCGCCAGGTGTATTACTCGACAAGACGACGCCCCCTTTCGGCCTGTTGTTGCCGCTACATTGGGTCGCCTGCGGCTTTGAGGATGGCCGCCTGCCACTGCCAGAGGTTTTCCGGCTGGCACAACATTGCGACATCTTCGTTCAATACCTCCCGCAGCACGGGAAGGTCGCTGGAAATGAGAAGCCGCCCCATGGCAAGATATTCGAACATCTTTAAAGGGCTCATGATGACCGGCGTGACTTCCAATCACCCGTCCTGTAAATGGCCAATGCCCTTCTTAGCATGGCACCAAGAGCCACCTTCTCGGATTGTGTAAGGCCAGCAACATAAATATTCATCGGAATAAGTATTATAGGAGCGATGATGCCGAATAGGTACAAATAGCTGTAATCGCCAAGAAGATGCAATATCACCCACGAGGCAGCCAATGATGGCGCGACACCGATCAAGGCCATTAAGACTGTTTCTCTGTACCAGCCTTTGGGATCCAAAGCAAAGATACGGTGTGCAAACCAGACCCTCAGTGGGTTCGCAAGCAGAGCGATAATGATGGCGATGATCAGCACCGTGCTAGCAGGGTAGTCAAGACTAAAAGCGATGTAACCAAGAGGTAGCGGTATTATAAGAAAAAGCCCTACCACGGCCTGATAGGTAGCGATCTTGCCCACCGCCTGCACGCCTGACATGATTCCGACCGAGAACTGGTTAATGAGGCCACCAACAATGACGAGCGCCGTAAAAAGTGTGAGTCCCTCGGGTATATTGCCTAGCCATAATCGGAAGATCGGCTCCATGTTGAGGAGTAACGGGGCAACTAGGAATAGAAGGACGTAGAAAGATACTCTGCCACTCCAGTGAACAAGGTTGAGCATCCCTCTACGATCGTTTCTCCCCTCAGCCTGGATCAGTTGCGGTCGTATAGCTCGCATTAGGGTCGACGAGAAACTTATCAGGCTTCGGGAAACCTGTTGGGCAATACCAAATACTCCGTTTACAGCCGGACCAAAGAAAATGTTGATGAGCAACACCATACCCTGGTTTTGTACTATGGAGGCAAGGGCGCCAAAAAGATTCCAGGCGGAAAAGGATACTTGGCTACGAACCACCCGGTGATTGAAAAGGTGCCGTGGGACGAGTGCAGACTCCGGGTAGTTGGAACGGACGTAAATCAATTTCAGAAGAAAGACGGCGATCATAACCAAAGTGGTAATGACAGTATGGTATATAAGTTTATCGTAGCTAACAATGTAAAGCGACCAGGCGCCGAAGAACATCATCGTCGATTGCAGAATCGAGATGAGTGCTACTGAACGGAAATCCTCGCGGGCATTGAGGACAGCAGCGTAGGGCACGCCAAGCACTGAGATGACTATCTTGATAAGGACCAGATCGTAGATAAAGGTGGCGGTCTCCAGTCGAGCTGCTGGAAGATTCATCAGTTGGTGCACCACATAGTCTTTGAGAGTCAGCCCGGACAGAATGATCAGGAGTACCGTGACCACATGCAGCGTCATTGCTGCATTGAAATGAACGTTGACGCCATCGTCCTCGCCCTTCCCGTGCTCAAAGGATAAAAACCGCTGGGTGCCAGAAGACATGATGCTGTTTAAAATATTGAGAAAACCAACCACCCCAGCCAAGGCCAAGTAGATCCCGTAATCTTCTATACCAAGATTCTCTAAAACAAACCGAACGGTTATTAGCGATAAAAGAGTTGCGACAACCATTCCCAAATAGAGTACTGCCGTGTTCTTCGCTATTTTATTTTTATCAATCATCCTTTAACGCGCCTTGCAGATAGTTCTTCGAAAGCGCCACATGATGCGCCACTGATTCATTAACTAGTCTGTAATTTAACGACAAAGAGAGATGTTCCAGATCACCCCTGGACTGAACGCACCGACGTTCGAAGTGATACTTATTTGCGATATCTATTAAACGGTGGGATCGCCATTCGTTGCCGCTAATGGCAATAAACTCACGCTGTGCCTTGATAGCGAAAAGCACTCCATGAAAGGAGTCAGTAACAATAAAACTCGCTTTAGATATGAGCCGGATCCACTGTCCCGGTGTTGCGTCGGCGATGACCTTGTCACCACAAGCTAGGCTAAATTTATATTTTGAGTGTATCACCACTACCGGCAGATTGAGTTTTTCCTTAACTGCACAGGTATAGTAGTCGAGCAGATCGCGGGTATGTTCGTTAAGGGCATACACGACTATATATTTATCAAACCCAAGTGGATAGGGTTGCTCTAGGTCCGTGTGGTCAATCAACAGAACTGGATCACAGACCTGAGTAACCTCTTCGACATGCTGCTGAGCTAATTCCTGACTGATACTGTTGCGGACGGCAACATGTTCGTACTGCCTGAGGAGTTCAAACTGCTGGCCATACTGCTGAAGCAGCTGATCGGGTTGCCCAATACACGATGCGTAGCTAATCTTTCTGGGGCCACGGGCAAATCCCAGTAAGAAATAATGGATGTCTTGCCTGACAAGGTTAGTATTCCAGATTTGATCACTGCCAGAGATAATTACCGAATAATCTTCGGCAAGGCTTTTCAGTTCTTGCAAACTGGAGACTGGGCGACTAAGGCTAAGGTTCTGATGAACGAATTTATCAAAAATCCGCGCAAAATCCTGTGAGGTCCCTACATCAGCAGCTTTCTTTTTGCGGTCGATAAAGGTTCTGGTAACCAGCGACCGAACCAAGCCCAACCAACTCTTTAGCCCTGTACGTCCTCCTGGGACGTAGTTGATAAACTCGGCTGGATGACCACTGTTTTCTAGATATTTGAACAACGAGTAGGCCTGCAGGACGCCGCCGTAGTTTTTCGCATAGAAGAAGGTCACGATGCCGATTTTTTTCATAATCTCTTGAGGATCCTTCGTGCCAGTCGGTTAATAATG
>JAAETJ010001118.1 GCA_024228495.1 bacterium
CAGGCAGGCGGTGATGAGGGTCGAGCCGATCAGCGCCCCAATGACATTGGTCCTTCCGCGCGCATGCCAGTCATGGGATCCATGACAGCGCTGCCCCTTGGGCGCATAGCCGTGGGTGCGGGGCATGTCATGGGCAAAGCCTGATTCGTCAATGTAGACAATCGCCTTGCCCTGATCCTCATAGCGCCTGATCTTCTCGCCGAAGACCTGCCGCTCGTCTTCGTTCGCCTTGGGATGGCTGAGGGCTTTTTTTATATGTCACCCCAAGCTCGCCAAGCGCCTGCCAGATGGCCTTTTGCGTCACACCGAAGCGGGCCGCCCGCTCATATTGATAGGCATCGGGAAATTGGCGCACATCTTCCGCCAGCTTCTCCAGATCAATCTTGCGGCTCTTGCGCTTGTAGGAAAGCGGCTCCAGCCGCATCGCCCAGCGCTTGATGCTTGCGACACCAACACCAAACCGTTCCGCGGTCGCCGAAAAACTCAGCCCCTTCCGCTCACGGACAGCCAACACGTGACGACGAAAATCAATCGAATAGCTCATCAAACTCTTGTATCAGAATTTGGTCGTTTGGCTATATCTTGATAGATGGCTTTTTGACCTGACTACAAACCGGCAAATGACATTGGGCATCAAACATGTCTTTGCCATAGGATTCGGCATCATTCTTATCGCCATTTTGCTGATAATGAACTGCTGTCGCCATCGTTGCGGCATCCAGCACTTCCTGAACAATCGATTTGTTTTGGGTCAATCTCGTGTAGTCAAATGCCGCACCCGCAGCTGCCACAATGGGCACCAGTGCTACGGCGAAAGTAACCGCGATGTTACCACGTGTGTTCTCGAAAAATTTTTTCATTCCTGCCCAACCAAATCTGGAAATCTGTCCCAATTTAGTTGAAAATTCTTAAAATACCGGAAATCGGGCGATTAGGAGTGTTCGAAATAGCTTAACGCTGCTGTAAATGGAGCCTGAATAGTTTTCATTTTTCTGACCAAAATG
>JAAETJ010001119.1 GCA_024228495.1 bacterium
AATCAGTCCTAATGACATTGCGAACCAAGCTGCTTGGCAACCTGCGAATTGATAATGAAGATGGTACCCCTTCTGAGATTATGAAGTGGGGCAAGGGGTGTGCCCTGTTGGCTTATTTGATCGTGACTGGGCAGCCGCAAAAGCGGGAGCATATTGCGGACTTGCTGTGGGATGCGTCTACGACGACTCAATCGCTACAAAACTTACGCAAGTTACTCTCTCGGGTGCGTCGTTGGGTGCCGGAATTGGAGGTGACGCGAAAGCAGGTGGCGTATCCAGTAGAAACGGCCGTTTCGGCAAGCGACCTCGGTTTCCGCTCAGGGCAAGCCGTTTCCATCGACTTCCTCACCCTCAATTCAGGCTTGACAGACAATAACTATGTTGATGAGATTGATAAAGCTTTAAGGCTGTACAACGGAGATTTACTCGACGGCTTCCACCTCAGCGATGCGCCTCGTTTCAATGAATGGCTCCTTGTTGAGCGCGAACAGCTGCGGCAGCGCGTTATCTCAACCTATCGTCAAATTGTTGCCATATTTACCGACCAAAAAATGTGGGGAAAAGGGATCAATGCTGCCGAACGCTGGCTCTTAATTGATTCATATGATGAAGAAGCACTGTGCCATCTGATGACCATGCTGGCTTCCAATGGTCAGATCGAAACTGCGTTACAGCAATATTCATGGGCACAGCAGCGTTTAGCGGACGAGTTGGGAGTTGAACCGAACCAAGGCACGCTCGCGTTAGCACAACAGCTCATGCAGATGAAAGAAAAAAGAGGGAACCAACTCTCTTGGGATGTTGTTGAAACGGCTCAGATTGAATTGCCCAAACCAGATGAGGTAGCAAAGCCGGGCCCGCTGCCACCGCTTTCTACGCTGCCCTATCAGCGCAATCAGGACTTTACCGGACGGCAAGCTTCTTTACTGTATCTGGCTAAGAAACTACTTCCCTGGCCTGACACAAGTGCCGACTTCCCCCGAACTGTGGCGGTTACAGGCATGGGGGGCTTGGGGAAGACGCAGTTGGCGGTGGAGTTTTGTTTTCGCTACGGCCGTTACTTTCCCGGCGGTGTCTTTTGGTTGAGCTTTGCCGATGCTGAAAATGTTGCTAATGAAGTGGTGGCTATTGGCGGAGAGAGAGGGATGGGATTATATAAAGAGGGTGACCAATTCAGCCAAGCGGATCAGATCGGTCGTATCCGCAAAGCGTGGCAGGAACCGATTCCCAGATTGCTCATTTTTGACAACTGCGAAGAGGAATCACTGCTATCGGAATGGGTTCCGGTAACAGGCGGCTGCCACGTTCTGCTTACCAGTCGTCGTGCC
>JAAETJ010001120.1 GCA_024228495.1 bacterium
ATTTCAGTTGCCGGATTTATCCAGCAACAGCATGCCAAATGGAGGCAGCAATGTCCAGCAATTTATCGGTCATTTGCCGAGTGCGGTACTAGATGTAGTGGGCCGGGAGTGAGATGCGAAGCTCAACATACGACCTGTAGTAGGTGGGTGTCGCAACCGGATAAGCACGGTATGATGTTCGTCATTGCATGAACAGACTAACCGTAATATTGTTTGATAACAATAGCATACGGATCGTTCGATTATTTGCACCATACGACTAGGCAAATAGATGACAGAAACTTCCTCTGCAGTCCAATCCGCCTCGGGCAATGCTTTGGCGAGCATGCACTTAAGCCAGATTGCCGGGCCTGTCTTACGGTTGGCATTGTATTCACCAAGCACAAGCAGACTTGGCCAAAGCTCTCTAAGCTGCCTAACTGCCGACTCCCACTGACCATCCGGATCTGTCCATAGCACCACTCCCGGCGCAACTTGCGAGCCACGATTATAGGAGGCGGTCGATTGAATGCGCTCTACGAGGGACGTTAGTAAAGTATCAGCCATGCGTCCCTGGTCCTCGGTACATCCTTATCGCTAGATAATCCTCCGTTGCATCGAATTTGGGCGCCACACCATTACGCTCAGTCAACAAGGGAATAATTTTTGTACGAACCCCCATACCTCGCGCATCTACATACCCATAGTCACGTAAAACTTCTACGACCAGCGTATTCCTTGGAGAGCGTTGGCCCGCTATCATTTTCTCCACTGTCATAGAATTCTGCATAGCTCCGGGGCTCTTAATTTCGAGTCTGTCTGAATAACTTACAACTTCGATTTCTTCTATGCGCGTCCAATCCCTGTGAGCAAATGCGTTGACTAGTGCTTCGCGAAGAGCTTCTACCGGGTAATACCAGGTGCGTTCACGCCGCAAGTCTTCTCCAGCATCCGTTTCTTCCTCAGAAATGAACGGGCGCATGCGCTCTAGTAACTGCTCCATTACACCACCGGTGTCCAATTCCCGAGCCCCATCTCGTACCCACCAAAGTCCGACTAACGCATCATCCAAGACGACATCATCCAACACTTTGGAATCCATATCAGTTCCATCAAATGCCATCCATCGAACGCCAGCCTGTCGCAGTACTCGACGTGGCCTATACCCAAAAAGCAATTGCCCGGCGATGGTACACACCGGCGCTCCACCATCCCTCTCTGCCATAAACCCCATGCCACTGAGCCGTTTTTGCCAGCCGCTTTCATCTACCGGGGTTTCGGGGTCATTGAGCACATTACGAAGATAATCCTCCAGCCGATCCCGATCTAGATCTTCGATACTGGTTCCAGAAACAGGCAAAACCTCCGTGTGCAACATGCCACCGATAGCGAACAGGCGTGCTTGCTGTTCACGGGATGCTTTTCTAGAAACACTACCAACCCGCAAATAGATTTCCTCGCCTCCTCTCTGCCTTAACACATAGGGCTTTGAAGTACCCTGGGTTAACGTGATAACAGCAATTTTCCTATCAGATTCGATCAGCATTTCCTCATAGAAGGGAAGAATCATCGGATGGACATATTGACCAAAAACAGTATCCATGACCCATTCTTCGAGATTTTCACGCTGAATTCCGCTTATTGCGCCGTCATCCTCCACACCGAGTAATATGCGACCACCTTGAAAATTGGCTAATGCGACAATTTCTTTGGCCAATTGCTCGGGGCGGAGATCATCTCGTTTGAACTCAACACCAGAATTTTCACCATTTGCGATGATTTCCAATAGCTCTGTTTTAGTCATGACACATCAATACCCATAAATCTCTTTTCGTTGTACGAAAGCTGCCTTGCCACCCTCGAGGATTCTCGCAACCTGGTCGCGAATCTCTGGTTCGTCTGTCGATCCCTGCGCACTTTCGGGCATCTCGCCATGATCGCCCGTTGCCGAAAAGACGCCTATCCACTCTGCATCACCAAATACGGGTATATTGGCGTTATGAGTCGCGAACAGGAATTGTCTCTCCGTCTTTGCGTCGCGTAGTTCCTGAACAATACGTTCAGCAATGAAGGCGTTGTCTAGGTTATCCTCGGGCTGATCCATGATGAGAGGGTCAGTATTGTCCAGCAGCAAAAGGTGCAAAATGGCCGTGCACTGCTGGCCTGTCGATAGCTGCCCAAGTGACCGGTAAACTTCCGCTTCGTGGGATATATTTAACTGGAGGTCTATCTGGTCCTCTACATCAATAGATTCCAGCTCCATGAGTTGCATGGGAGACAGCCTCGCCAAGATTTCGGCAACACCGGGCGTTATCCCCCAGCCGGAAGAACGAAGATGGTCCTCGCCCTGCCGAATAGCATCCACTAATGCAGGAATTGTCAGGCTGTCCGCAGTGTCAATCCATGCTGCCCGTTTTTCGCTAATACCGGGAAGTCGGCAAAGATAATCTGTCAATGCCTGGCGGTTGCCATTGGGGACAACTTCGATGCGTAGCTTTCCCTTTAAGCGCTTACTCAGGCGCTTGGCTTCTCTCTGCAGTGCTGCAGTCCTCTGGCTTCTGAGATCTGACAGCTCCGCCAGCAGATTGCGTCGTTCCTGGTCTAATTCTTTTTCAAGCGCCTGCGCTGTCTTGAGGCGGGTTTCCTGAGGTTGGATACGCTCAATCTGTCGCAAAAGACTCTGATAGGCCCGACCAACTTCTGAGCCACGCTTTCCCGCGACATCGGGCAATTTGGCAAACTCTTTCTCCAGGGCCAATTCAGCGGCCTCCAGTGCGGCAGTAAGCTCATCGTGCAATGCACTCAGCTTTCCGCGTGCCACCCCGGTTGCAGCACGAAGCTGTTCCAGAGTTTGCTTTGCCATGTTTTGCAGCTCCTCCAATACCGTCCGAGTACGCCGGATGATGTCGGCATGGGGTAGACCATCTAAAGCCTTCTCACTCAGAAAAACCAGGTCTGGTAGCGATTCTTCTAAGGACTGAGCAGCATCTTCAACTCTTTGCACCTCTTCATTCATTCTCGGTTTTAATTGGCGCTCTTTTTCCAGAAGAGGAACTTGCTTCAGCTTCTCCTCGATACCCAGCGCCTTAAACTGGGACGCCTGTTCAGCGAGCTTGGGTAGTTGGGCAAGCTCCTGCTCCAATTCGTCTTTTTTTGTGAGCGCTTGTTCGTATTTCGTTGCATTACCTGTTAGGCGTTTTTTCAGCGCTTCAAGGCGCGACTGCTGGGACATCTCATCAGGTAAGAATCGGTCAATAACCCGTTTCTGTGAGGAGGGATCCTTGGCGAGTTCGAATATCTCGTTCTGTCCATAGATCTCTACTTTTGGCAAGAGGTCCCTTGGATGAAGAGTCGAGACATTGCCATCCAAATCTTCAACTCTTGGCGGCTCTCCGTAACGGCGAACGACTCTGTATTCCTGCATATTATTGGTCTCAGATACCACGACCAACTCAACACGGCCGGCAAAGTTACCGAGGTTGGCTTTTACAATTTGATCCCCCTGTCTGCGCGCATCGGAGCTTTTATGCTCATAGTCCAACGCATAACGCATACATTCGAGCAAGGTGGATTTACCTGTGCCCCGTCCTCCAATGGCTGTATTCAAGTGTTTAGAAAATTTAATTTCCAGACCATCAAGATAACCACCAGTGACTCGCATGCTCTTCATGTAGCTATAGTGCTTGTCCACCATCTGCTCAGCACGACGAAGCCTTGAATTGGGGTCCTTAAATGCAGTTCGAAATGATGCGAACGACGGCCGTGTCATTTTGACAAAACATGATGACGACGGATTTGCCAAATCTTCGGGTTTGGCGACATCTTTGGCATTGATCAGTGCCATCGGCACCTCACGCCGATATGCCGGATCCTGGTTCTTTACGATCTGCTTGAACTCAACGGGCAAGTCTTCAAGCGAACCGGGAATCTGGGCAGCTTTCAAATGCGTATCCGTCCACAGGTGATTTGCCTTTAATTTCAACACACCGCTGTCATTAGTTGCATGTGCGGCATAGCAGAAGCCCCTAAGCTCATCCTCGACGATTCGCAGTAGTTCGGCTCCACTTAACAGAGAAGGGTGAACACCATCTTCCAGATTGGTCAATTTCAAACTGCCCAAATAGCGGTTCAACTGTTCTGTGGTGGTATCTTCAGAAAAGAGGCAAACCCAATGAATTTTCTCACTGGATGCGATTTCGAATCCGGGAAAAACAACAATCCCATGGGGACTAAGATAGTTACGTATTGCGTCCACATCCTGCACGCTTCCATGATCCGCAATACCGATAATCTCGATGTCCGCTTGCTGACAGTTGCTCAGCAATGCGGCAAGAAAATCGTCACCACTCAGGCCATGATCCTGGCCACGATAGGTTTGGCTATAACCTTCTGGATTCACTTGCAGTGCACATTTCCAGAAGCGGGCGTATGTATAGGATGAACTCATAATACTGATTCCTTGGTATTCAACTGCCCCGTATGGTGCAAAAATAGAATCCTTGCTTTCAAGCCGCTTCGCGATAGTAGAAATTGAGCATACCTGTCCGTCCCGAATATTCATGCAGCCTTCGGAAAATAGACATGGTGAAGGCCGTGGACGGCCGGGAATTCAACAACCTTGTAAGGTTCCGCTGCTCGTACGGGACG
>JAAETJ010001121.1 GCA_024228495.1 bacterium
ATTATCTTTATTTAGAGGCACACTAGGTTTTGATTGCGCTGACTCATTAGCTTCGTAGGATGTGGCGAACCGCATCGATCGCGACTGATGCGGTTCGCAAGCTCACCACATCCTACGGGATCACTAACCTTTTGATATTCCATTTTGTTTAGTGCGTTTGCCCTGATTAGCCACCAGCAACAGGCGGCCAGACGGCCAAATCATCACCTTCACGTAATCCTGGCTTGTCTCGCGCATCATGGGCAATAAAAACACCATTGCGCATTACCAGGTGCGCACTGGTGCGTGGCACATTGAAACTATCGATAACATCATGGGGCGTCGCGTCATCCGCAACCTCAATCTCGATTGCATTGTTGCGCGCATCTGCCGGAAGATAATCTGCAAGCAATGCAAACAGTTTCAGTGTGACCTTCATACCACAGAAGCGTTATGGCCAAGCGCTTGGATGTTTGCGAGATAGGCTTCCATCACCCGAGTCGGGTCTTTTTTGAGTTTTTCCTTCCAATGCCCAAGACTGACCCGACTTTGAATGAGACCGCGAACCACGCCCACATGCTGGGTGAATCCGAGGCTGCTCGCGCCTACAATTCGGTCATCCTCAAACTGCAGATTCAGATAACGGTATCGATCCGG
>JAAETJ010001122.1 GCA_024228495.1 bacterium
GCGTAAGCGACTGCAGCATGAGGAATATGTCGACATTTCAATTCAGTTTGCCCTCCCCGGTTGGCAGGCCTAAGAGGTGAAATCATTTATCGAGCAATGTGGCCTGCGCGGGGTTGATATCAAATGGTTTGGCGATCTGGTCCCGCGTGCATTTACCAGCCGGCACGAAAGCTGGCGTTACATTGAGCAGACCGACCTGACCAGAACTGGCCGGATACTGGATTGCCTTTGCGATCTTCGTCTGCCTTTGACATTTGATGAAGATGACTGCCGCCAGATAGTCGCGGTGATCAATGAAGCAATTTTGCAGGTGAAGACGGATCAGCGTTCATTTTGAACCGAACCAGTAGATCATGCGGAACGACTTTGCCGACTCTGCGGGCGGAGACCATAATACTGGAAAGTGTTGAGTCACGGCTCCAGCAAGGATGGAATTTTGAGAGACAGAAGTCAAAAACAGATAATATAAAACACCGAGGTTCCAACCAAATCCGCGCAAGCCGCTCGTGATACGCCTAAACAATCTTTGGTCGACTAGAGGCTTTCATGGTGATATTGAATCGCCTGACCGATTTCTGGCGTTTGCCGGCAAGGCAGGTTTTGCGCCGGGGTGATCACAAGCGAAACATAACGCAGTCCGGCGAGTGCCAAAAACCGGCCTATAAGGTTGGCCAGATCAGCCCATCTGCTACGTTGCGGCACTTGCCCGATCACCCAGATCGCGCTGCGCACCGCGCCTTGCATACTGGACTGATCTGGCTCCATCAAACGGTTCAATATAAACATGAAAGCCTCAAGATGCGTAAATCTGATCTATGCCGCACTGCCGAAAATGACAAAATTTATAATACTGCGTTGCCTGGCAACACAGTGGTCATGAATGTGTAGGTGGGCGACGCCTGGTAGCGTGGATCTTTCTTGATTATGCTCATAAACTTTTTGTGCCCGCTTTTTGTGCGCCCAACCAGGCAACCGGCGCTCGCTTTGCCAATATTGGTTTTACTGTGATCGTAACCCCAATGCTGATTGATCCCGAAAAGGCCGGAATAGATTTTATCCCCTGTTCGGATATAGTCCTTATTGAGATCACGATGGACAGTGATCGGTTTCACCTGACGAAGACCCTCATGACTTCCATTGTGAATGCCAATTGCCCAAGCTTTGAATTGGCCGAATTGTATGCGGGCCGCGCCTTTAACATTTAAAGGATTTTGGGTAAAAAATGCCCCGGGTTCCGTTGTTCCTTCCCAACTACCCAAAATGTCCGTTTGGCCGGTTTGATCGATAGAAAAGACAAGGCGAAGGTCGTTGAAGACATTTGGCTTATCATCATTTAATGTTCCGTTCGCATCTACACCTTCGAGATAAACGACATTAACGGCATCAGGATACCGGCAAATCCAATAATTGTTTTGGTTCATGTAGGCAATGACTTTGTCGAACCAATCGTTACGCGGTTTTATATCGGGCAACGGGTTCGAAGGGGTCAGCAATGCCTTTGCCACATTGGTGGAAAAATCACTAACAAGCGGTATGCCATTATGTGCGCAGAACGCGTCCAGACCCCAATTTGAAACCGGGCCCCAGATTTTGTCGGCAGGTGGATCCAAATACCCGGCATTTGCTAAAGCGATTTGAATGTCTTCGACCAGCAACTCTCGACTGCCCAGCAGACCGAGAGGAACCTCACCATTGAAGCTTGCCAGAACACCGGTGTCTCCGGTTGGAACGGCTGGTCCAACCGAACGACGGAACTTTTGCGGCTGGATTTTTTTGTCCATATATCCGTTCAACCAACGACGGTAGGCAAGAGCCACATCACCACCAGCGGCATTGGTGAGCTGTTGCGCACGCGTTGCACCTACTTGTTTGGCAAATTTCGACATACTACTGCTATTGTCATTGATGAGGAATTTCTGAGCACCGTTTAGGCCCTCATGATGCGCAAGATACATAAACCTCGCGCGCTCATCATCGCCAAGGTCAGGCGAAACATGTCCAGACTTCTCAAGGCCGGTTAAATTTATCCGTGCATATTCAGCTGCCGCAATGATCGACAATCTGGGATCAAACCGCAGAATAAGCAAATTACTCTCTTGACCCGCAGCCACCGCGTTGAGTGCTGTAACAAAACCCTTTGTTTTGCCAGCACCATTGACTTTGCTATCCGGGTCACTCGCTCTTTCTAACCAAGTTTTTTTGAGAAATTGAGTAAGTCCACTTGCGCCTGAGTCCGAATTGAAACTCTTGGGATCCCATTGGCCTTTTTTGGGTCCGGTTCTTACCTTCCCAGCTTCTGCGTCGATCAGAGCTGCAAGAGCGGCGGGATCAAGACGGACAATATCTGAGGCTTCCAGGATGGCGTCACGATAAACGTCGTTAACCCCGAGATCAAGCGTCGATTGATTGCCCGAAAAAGGACCTCCGTGACCGCCAGAATGCGACATCTCCACTAACTCCTGCGCAGTCGTTAGCGCTTCGATCCCGGCCGCGTTTATGGCCTCGTTCGTCGCGTCCAATGCCGCGACTAAAGCTGTGTCTACGGCTTTAGAGACTGAGGTTCCGTCTTGAGTCCAATCGATAAAAGCATATCGTTCAGTGAGACGATTCACGTCGACGGCATCGGCGGCAAGGGTATCGAATCCAACAAGATCCAAGATTTCGGTCACCGGTTTGTCGGGCACGTCAGAGATAGCCTTCAATGCTTTTGCACCCACAATTTGGGCAAGGGCAAGCTGGCCGAAAGTCGGCGCCATGTTAAGCTGTTGAGCCGCGGCTTTCACGTTCAACCGCACCACTCCGGCAAACACATAAATTTGGGCACGCCAATCTTTGAGATCATCAGTTGCCCAACCTGGGCCAAGCATGCCCGTGAACACGGGCCATTCCAATGGTGAGAACGAGAAAGGTCCATAGTTGCCGCCATTATGTGGACCATCAGTGATCTGTGTGCGCATGTGTGCGCATGCCATCACATAGTGAGCTGGAACACCATAATCCAATGCAGCGCGAACGCACTCATCCGCGAAAGCATTAGGATCAAGGTCAAAACCAGCAGCGTTCGCGTTAACATCAACAGCTGCCTTGGGAACCCAACCCTCGGGGCTATCGTTCCGGTCCGGTAGCCGCACTTTTATCCAGACTGGATGGAAGTTATCGTCCAAAACGATCACTTTGTCGCCAACCTCGGCGCTGATCCCCGTGTTGTTGCCGAAGGGTGCGTCGAACACCGCTCGCTGCAATGTCATAACTGCCATACTAATCTCCTTTTGTCACTCCGTCTCACAGTTGAAAAAGAATTCTGTTTGAAGAGAATGGGACCGCACCTAACCGCGGGCCACAAGCTGGCCTAGCTGGCGGGCGGAATCATGTGTGTTGGTCGAACAATCCGGATACATCGCAATGGCTTCGTTCAATCTTGGAATGTCTGATCTCATAAGGCCGTTTTTTGCGATTTGAGGGCGTGGAATGTTAGCGCCTTCGAAAAACTCAACAATGGCTCCGCGCGTTACAGCACCCATATCGCCATCTACCGGAACACAAAGTGCGCGCTGAAATGCCCGGATGCGCGGATCTGAGAGACGGGGTTCAAAATCTCCAATCGTGTTCACGCTGGTGTTTGATGGATTTTCAAGTATCACCCGCTTCTTGGCCGATCTAATAGGATTGGTGATACGTTGCATCTGTGCCAAGGTTTTGCTATGCTTGCTTTCGACTATAAAAGTGCGCTCTTCAAGCCCAAATTGATCACCAACCACCACATCAACGCTGCCCGCCGCCGTGGGAACTGTTGCCGCGCTAGTAGTTGCAATCCGCTCGATCAGTCTGGCCTCAATGGTCTGCGGCAAACATATGTTCAAGTATTCCTGCAGTTGATGATATGTCTCCGCAGGAGAGGTAATCACCGATTGCTGCGCTGCAATGCCATTGCGGTAAGCGCGTTGCAACTCCCGGACAAAACGACTAGTTTCTGATGGTGGCAGATTATAAAGAAAGGTATCAGAATAGGCGTCCACTAAATCGGACGCAAGGCCAAAGGCCTGCGCCACAATGGATATTGTGAGGACATTGTTTCCGGTGGCGGCGAGGATCGCATTGGTTGTCTTGTCGAAAGCATTGATCCCTGACTTTGCCGCGTTCGTGCTCCGACGTAGTTTGTACAATTGATTGAAATAGCTGGTGCATTGATCATCGACAAAGTTGAATCCCGCAACGGTGACGTCATACCAATTGACCTCGCGGTTTAACCCGAATTCAGCATCCTCTCTTAGGGCCAGCAGTATTTTTTTCTTGCGCATGGAGCCTCGCTCCACTGATTCGCTTTGTAGGACAGGAGAGAGGCCATTGTTGAGCGAGGCATCCCCAATGCATCCAGATAACAGAAGAGCAAATCCTCCCAATATCAACGTCTTTCGAACTTCACACACTAGATCGCTCCTAAACCCGATGCACTGGAATAACTCTGGCATATATCATGATCGTGCAATGCCCACTTCTACTCACACGCCGAACATTTACACGGGCGCCAACATTAATAAGTGCGAGTGCTTAAACATCAAATACTAGGCTAACTTAATGCAGTATATGCAGGACGACTATTGATTCCATTTTTTTTAAGTATCTGCAAATGTCAAAATAGAATGTTCAGCCAGTACAAAGCCCAATTCGAATCACACCATTCAAGTGTATTTTGCTTTACATCATACATTTAGGACAATTATCTTTAGCTGACGTGGTATTTGTCCACAGCTATTTATTGTTGTTAGATCAAGTGCATCGTCGAAAACATCAGGGCTGTTCAAGGCCAAATTCCTAATTCTGCTCCCGGGGATTCTCAAACGCAAATTTGTCTGAATCTATATGAGTGCGTTTGGTTCGGAGGTAAGCACTCATGACATTGAAATTACTTGAACTTTTATCACTGATCCCTGAGCCGCGGCGAGCGCAGGGGAAGAAATGGCAGCTTGGTCCAGTGATGCTGGCCA
>JAAETJ010001123.1 GCA_024228495.1 bacterium
CGGATACGAAATCCCGCCTACCGGCAATGCCAACTACGCCTGGATTCTGCACATGGTGTCCAAGCTCTCCGAACGCGGCGTGGCGGGTTTTGTGCTGGCGAACGGATCGATGTCCACCAATACCAGCGGCGAAGGGGCGATCCGTCAAAAACTGGTGGAGAACGACCTGGTGGACTGCATGATCGCCCTGCCCGGCCAACTTTTCTACACCACCCAGATTCCGGTCTGTCTCTGGTTTCCGACCAAACATAAAAAAGCCGACAGCGAGCGCGGCTACCGCAATCGTGAAGGGGAAATCCTTTTTATAGACGCCCGTAAAATGGGTTCGATGATTAGCCGCACCCAAAAAGAACTCGATTCCGACGACATCGCCGCCATCGCCCAGACGTACCATGCCTGGCGCGGCGAAGCGAAAGACGGCGTGTATGAGGATCAGGCCGGCTACTGCAAATCCGCCACCCTCGAAGATATTCGGAAACACGAGTATGTGCTGACGCCCGGGCGTTATGTGGGCGCAGCTCCGCTTGAAGATGACGGCATTCCCTTTGAGACGAAAATGAGCGAGCTGAGCCGGACACTCTATGGGCAGATGGCAGAGTCGGCAAAGCTCGATGAAGTGATTCGGAAAAATCTGAAGATTTTAGCCCTAGTTAGACAGTTGAGTACACTTTTGAGACATTTTCAACATTTGATTTATCGGGAAACCGCACCATATTGGGCTTCTTGGATTTTTACTTACCAAAATACATGGTGAGGAAAATATTCTGATAAACACATTTTATTCTTGACATAGCAATAAATATATCCCGTAGTGCCTGGTGTGAATACATGGTGGTGAATATTAACCTGATTTCGGAGTCTGGAATAGATGTTTCCAAGAATTGCAAAATCCAAAAAAAAGAACAAAACCTATCGATATTTGGTGGTGAGTGAATCGAATTGGGAAAACGGACAATCCACGACCCGAAACATTGCCAACCTTGGCAATATCGAACGATTTTCAAATCATGATGTTGAAAATCTTATTGATGGATTCATCAAAATATTCAGCCTGGATACATATGCCCGTTGTGATGATGTCGAAATCCTCGAATCCTTAGAACATGGCACGATTATCTTCTGGCGTAAATTTTGGAACGAACTGGGGCTGGGAAAGATTCTGCACCAGCAACGTAAAAAACACAAACCGCATGTCCGGATTGCCGTGGAACGATACGTGGAGATGATGGTGGTCAATCGCTGCATCCGTCCTTTTAGTAAGCTACGCACGACAAGTTGGCTCGATACCACGAGTTACAAGGTGATGCATGGCTATAGCCAATTGGAGCGTGACGTGAATTATTTTTATCGCAGCATGGATTGTGTAATCGACATGAAAGATGCTGTGGAATTGGCAATCTTCGAACGTCTTCGAAATCTGTTCAGCGTCAACGTCAAATTGACTTTTTATGACATCACTTCGACATTTTTCTATACTGAGAATTGTCCCCTTGGTGAACATGGTTACAGCCGTGACCACCGCCGTGATTGCGAACAAATAGTCATCGGCGTTGTGACGAGTTATGAAGGTTACCCGCTTAAGCACTATGTTTTTAAAGGCGACACCACCGATGTCACCACGGTCAAAGAGGTCGTCAAGAATCTCAAACAACGCTACCATATCGAAGACACTGTGTTTGTAGGAGATCGCGGAATGGTTTCGAAGGTGAATATCGAAGAGCTTGAAGAGCATGGCTTTGATTGTATTATGGGCGTCAAGATGCATCAAAACGAGCTGTATCAGTCTGTGATTCTGAGAGGAGAGCTTGATTGGAAAGAGGCTTCGCTCGAGCATCGCGGACTTAAGGTGCTTGAGAAACATGTCGTGATCAAAAAGTTTTTGGGCTGGAAGTTCAAACGTCTGCTGATGGAAGCACAGATTGATATTTCCGACGAACAGTTTCACCCTGTTCTTGAACAGATAAAAGAGCTGAACAATACGACAGTGCCTGATTTCAAAAGCTTTCGCAAGCTGCTCCGAGCATGTTGGCCAGACATCGATTCAAAACTCTGCCAAAAAATTATCACCGTACTCAAACGCTACAAGAACCACTATGACGATAAAGCCCGCTTTATTATTTGCCTGAACCCTGAGCGACAGCAAGCGGATAGTAAAAAACGGAAGATCGCCATCGAGACCTATACAACAAAACTGGACCAGCTCTTTGATTGTGGAAACACGAAAGAGCAGGAAACGAATCAGCAGCAAAAGAAGAAAAGAACAAGAACCGAGACAACAGCATCCTCAAACAAGCCGATGGAGCATGAAGGGAGGATTGCGAAACTTTTTGAAGGCTATCGGGCGAAATACCGCAAATTTTTTCAATTCCAGCGCGATGAAGCCACACAACACGTCACAAGCTACCGGCTCAATCAAGCGGTGATTGAGTTCGAAGGCAAATTTGATGGGGTCTTTGCGCTTTTAAGCACGCGTGATGAGCTTGAGGCCGTTACAGTGATCGATTCATATAAAAACTTACAGGAGGTTGAAACCCTGTTTGATGATTTGAAGCACTTTGTCGACGTTCATCCGATCCGTCACCGTCTGGAGGAGCGGGTACGCGCTCATGTTTTTGTCTGTATTTTAGCCCTGTTACTGAAACGTATTTTTGAAATCAATTACCTGAAAAGCAAGTCTGTGACGGAACCATTGATGGAAATTGAAAAAGTGAAATTAGTTCGATACAAGGTGAAGTTTTCTCAACGAGAAGAGCGTCACCAAGTTATTCCAAAAGTTACAACCATCACGACAAATCAGAAAAAGTATTTCGACATGATTGGACTGAAAAATCCATCAAGTATAGAGCAATTCACATGGTGAGGAAGAAAAAATGCAAAACTGCCTGATTGCAAGCCTTTTGCCTGGGAGTCTGTCTAATACGAGACAAAACATCACGGATGAGCGGGAGAAACCAGAAGAGAATCGAAGAGACATCGCTGTAGGTCGGCTCAAGCGAAGCGGAGCCGACAAAACACCCAAACAACGCAGAGCTGATAAAAGCCGAAGATGTCGGTTCCGCTTCGCTTGAACCGACCTACGAAGGTTGACAGAGGATTTTACAGGAAAAATGGAACCATATAAAGGATTGCAACCATACACAGAGGACAACGAAGACATATTCTTCGGACGCGATGCGGAAAAGGCGATTCTGATCGATAAAGTTCTGTCCGACAAACTGACCCTGCTCTTTGCCGCCACCGGCGTCGGAAAAAGCTCGCTCTTGCAGGCTGCGGTCATGCCGGAGCTGAAACGCCCGTCCCGCGAGAATCTGGATGTGGTCTATTACAACGATTGGGTTTCGCCGCCCCTGGAAGAATTGCAGAATACGATCCTGAACAGCCTCAAAGAGCGCGGCAAAATTGACGAACAATTCCCCTCCTGGGAGGGGCAAGGGGTGGGTTCCGGCCCAGGCATCAATGCCCGGTCTGAAAGCTCAAGCAGGCTGAAGCCGGCTGATTCGGAAGAACAGAGCGATTCATCGCCCTTAAGCTCTCAGCCTGGGATTTTAACCCCGGGAACGGGGGATTCAACCTCGGGTTTCAAGGATTTCCTCTCCCTCTGCGCGACCTTCAGCAGCGAGCCGCTGGTGATTATCCTGGATCAGTTTGAGGAGTTTTTTCAATACCAGCGCTACAGCGAACATTTCGAGCCTTTTATCGCGCAGCTCTCCGAGGCGGTGCGGGACAAAGAGACTCCGGCGGTCTTTCTGATCTCCATGCGGGAGGATTTTGCCCTGAACCTGAACGCCTTCAAAGGGCATCTTTCCAATACCCTGTTCGAAAACTACTATCGTCTGGAAAAGCTGGAACTAAACGAAGCCAAAGCCGCGATCGAAGAACCGGTCAAAAAGGTCGGCTTTCGCTATGAAGAAGGACTCCTGGACGAGCTGCTCAGAGACCTGGCGGAACAGGAACGGGAGAACCGCATCGGCAGCCGGAAAGAGATCGTCCCGGAACAGGCCCCCTCCTTTGTGGAACCGCCCAACGTGCAGATCGTCTGCACTCAGCTCTGGGAAGAGGAACAGCACAACCCCGGCAAAACGATCCGCAAACAGACCTATAAACAGCACGAAGGCGCAAAAGGTTTTATCGGCAGCTATTTCAAAAAAGTGATCGACCGTTTCTCGCTGGAAGAAAAAAAGATCGCCTCCAAAGCCTTCGACCACCTCGTCACCCCGCGCGGGACAAAGATGGCCTATCCGGTCAAAGATCTCAGCGACAAGCTGCGGGTCAAGGAAAAAGAATTGGACACTGTCTTAGCCCGACTGGAAAAAGCGCGAGTGCTGCGCAGCCAGAAGCGCAAAGACGAGTTGTGGTACGAACTCTACCACGATACCTTTTCCGGTATTATCTATCGTTGGAATTCTGATTATAAAGCAAAACAGCGGGCAAAACGCTATGCCATCGGAGGGATAATCGCTCTGCTCGTGCTAGCCGCCCTGGGAATACTCTACGATGTAACACTCAATCTGACGAACTATCATCTGCGTTTAAAAATTTTGAAGGAGGAACCCTCGCACATTGAATTATACAGGGGAAAAGCGGGGAGTTGGGATCTCTTCGGCCTGCAAAAATATCTCAAGGAAAGCGCGTATAATTTCGAGGAGATCGAACCGGACAAACTGTTTACAGCTTCAGAGCCGGTGGGAGAGTATGGCAATTTAACGGTCGAGCTGATTCA
>JAAETJ010001124.1 GCA_024228495.1 bacterium
AAACCGTTAGCTTTGGGCAATGGGGAAAATCCCTGGTTCGCTGGACAGAAAAACACAATCTGGCCGGCACACCCACCTACGTGGCTTTTTCTATCCACTGGTATCAAATTCTGCAAATTGACCGCCCTGCTGTTGAAGAAGACGAAATCATTGCGGCGATGTCATGGTCGGTCAAAGAGCTGACCGGCAGTGAGCAGGACATGGTGATTGATTACATCGACTTACCGGTGCCTCTGGCTGGAGCGGCAAAAGTAAATGTGATTGCCCTGCCTAAGAAAGATGTGGCAGAAACCTGTGAAAAGATTTTTGAGTCCGGGTTGGCTATGCAGCAAATTACGGTAGAAGAGCTGGCTACCTGTGACCTTGTTGAAACTTCGTCTGATGCGGTACTGACGCTCGTACAGGAAGCCGGCGAAGAGATATGTCTGAACATCGTGAAAAACGGGCAGCTTTATCTGAGTCGCCGTCTAAAAGGCTTCGAAAATTTAGGGAGCTTTTCAAAGGACGAACTGCAGATGGGCATTGGTGAGTCGCTGAGTGTACAGGTTCAGCGTTCGATGGACTTTTACGAGAGCCAGCTCCGTCAAGGCCCCGTTCGCCGCATTCAACTGAGATTGGATACCCAGCAC
>JAAETJ010001125.1 GCA_024228495.1 bacterium
CTTGAACTTCGCGGTCAATCGGTCGGACAAAAAACCTTGGATTTAGAGCGCCAGGCAATTCAGTCCATGATGCGTCATGTCAGTGGGAAGCTGGGGCCGAAAGAGACGCTGCCAGTGATTAAGTCAGCGCATAAGCAGGTCTTACGCCCACGCGCTTATACGCCCACACAAGTCGATTCCATTCAATCAGTACAAGCCCCTCATAATGCCCTAGCAACGGCCTTAGCCTATGCGGCGGGTTTACGCGCTCATGAGCTGCTGACCCTACGCCCTATCGCTGAGCAGCCGATTGATATTCGTCCGGCTTTAGACAGTAAATGGCGAGGCCGTGAAGGGGTTGCTTATAGTGTGAAAGGCAAGGGGGGCTTGATCCGGGAAGTCCGAATTCCTCAAGAATTAGCCAACGCCCTAGAGCAAAGGCGACTCCAGGAACCCCGAAGGGTCACCGATCGGCAAATCTACTATAAGCAATACTATGACATCGGCGGTGGATTAGCTTGGTCTCGTTCGTTCAGTGCGGTTTCTAAGCGTGCGCTGGGCCGCTCTACCGGCGCACATGGGTTACGCCACAGTTATGCCCAAGAGCGCCTCAATGAACTCCAACGCTCTGGACTTAGTCAGGATTTAGCTTTAGCCACTGTCTCTCAAGAAATGGGCCATTTTCGTCCTGAGATTACGGAAACTTACCTGCGGTAAGTATCATTCCCTTTCCCAATCAGCGATTCACTGAGGAAATCCCTGCTATGTACTCCACCACCACGGGTATCGACCTGGATATAACCCTGCCACTCGGTAAGCTGCGGCTGGGGCACGAAGATCAAGAGCCGCTCTGCTCAAAACCACGTTTGCGGATCAACGCGCAACGATAGAGATTTCTCTAGGTAATCTTCAGCAGGGAAGGATGATTGATTCCGTGTGAGGGTAGGTTTGTGGTGTGGGTGACGGATAGCCGGATCGGGTAAAAAACCTACGCCGTGCTGACTTATGGCCGACTCGTCCAACTATGCGTCTACGATACAAAAGTATAACTGCATGTTATCACTGCTTTTTATCGTGTATATTTGATCATCGTCCCGCTGATCAAAAATCACTGTACCGGCCCATTCCAATATGAAATGAGTCTGAAGGCACAACACTCAGGAAACCACATGACACTGACAAAAATAAAAATGACCGAACGACTGATGGATGAGATGGAGATGGACAAGCCGGAGGCCAAAGCTTTCGTAGAGAGTTTTTTTGAGGAGATCCGGGCAACTTTGGAGCAAGGAGAGCAAGTTAAGTTGCCTGGCTTCGGTAACTTCGACCTGAAAGACAAAGCGGCAAGACCGGGGCGCAATCCCCGAACGGGTGAGGCTTACAACATCGCACCACGCCGAGTGGTCACATTCCACCAGGGCGGTAAACTCAAGAAGCGAATAATTGGCCCGAAAAACTAGCGATTTTCTCAGTAATTGCCCTCTGAGTGCCCCATAACGGCACCATTAAAACATAAGCACATGTAATTAATGTACTTTTATCGATAGAACACCTGATTGGTAGTTATGTGGTGTTGGTTTTTGTCAATCCGTGACGAGGTACTACTATCGTATGAGTGCTTCAAACTGGAGTTTTGACATACTCACCCCACATAGTTGTTAAGACCCGGTGCCCAGCGGTACACGTGATTCCACATAGGGGAGGCACAGACTGAGCAGATGCATATGTTGGTTTGCTCGCCATCTACGTGCACTAGGTCAGCGGTTTCTACGTCCTGTTGTTTGAGTTCGGCGCGGATCTCTCGGAGTATTCCACCAAATGCCAGCAAGCGGCGATTATGTAACGCGCTATCGAGCGTCATCACTACGGGGTTGTCGGCCTTGTATCCGGTCGGCGTATCAGCCTTACGCACGTAATCACTCGGTTTCGTTGAATACTTGCCTACCTCAGCAGCAGCGGCGCTGATGGCATCTGATCCCGTGCGCTTGGCGTTAGGGCGGATAGCTCGCACATCTACTTGCGTGATTGAATCATCCTTCATGGATTCTTGCCACA
>JAAETJ010001126.1 GCA_024228495.1 bacterium
AGATCCGAGGAACACCTAGTTGGCAGCAGTGAAATTATCGAGTCTGGCTTTGGTAAACTAAAAAGGCTCGAACAGAATCAAGCCAAGAGCGGCTTTACCGGTTTGGTGTTAAGTGTCGCGGCGGTTGTTTCGGAAACAACACAGGAGGTTGTACAAAATGCCATGGAAACGGTTCCCACCAAGAAAGTGCTTGAATGGACTAGAAAACACCTCGGACAATCGGTTCAATCGAAAAGAAAAATTGCCTTTTCTAATACCAAGAAATCGGAACAAAAATGGGATCAACTATTTGATGAACTCTGAATTGATTTTCATCAGCCCAGCTTGACCGTATTCCGATGCCTGACCGGCCGTCAGCAACAGCCTCACCGGATTGCCCAAGGCGTCCACCGCCGCATGAATCTTCGTGCTCAAGCCGCCGCGGGATTTGCCGACCGCTTCTTCGGCCTGGTCTTTTTTTTGGGGGGCACCATGCTGATGCACCCGGATGATACTCCCATCGACCATCAAATATTCCAGGTCCTTGTCCGCCGACAGGACTTCGAAGATA
>JAAETJ010001127.1 GCA_024228495.1 bacterium
AATTTGATCGCCGGGTATACTTTGACAGCGTTTCATTGAGCCACGACAGAGATAGTCGGGGCTTGCCATTTTGCCGCGCCGGGTATGATAGCGTACCGTCATTCGTCGTCCACAAACACCACAAATTACCAGCCCCTGCAATAAAGCCGGACCTTGGCGCGGAGGACAACGGCGATTGTCCTTGGTCCCATAGGCGTTGGCTTGCAAGCGTTGTAAATTCTCTTCGTAAGTCTCCCATGCAATATAACCGGGGTGGGCATCTTTCAAAAAGGCTTTCCATTGTTCGCGTTCAACAAATTTAACCAAAGGCTTCTGCTCCAAACCGCGCGCAAAGGATTGACGCAAACCATAGGCAAAGGCGCCGGCATAGCGCGGATTTTTCAATACTTGCAATGCGCGGCTTCTAGTTAGCTTGCTATAAACCAGCTCCCCTTTACGCGTCCCTTCATGCATGCGCTTCGGAAAGGATAGGCCCAACCGATCAAATTCCCGCACGGTGGCGCCTACAGTACCGACGCGGCGGAAAATCTTAAACAACAGGGCAATGGTCTCCTGGACGCGCTGGTCTGAATCCAAAACGACCTTATCGCGCGCATTGTAAACAAAGCCGACGGGCAGACGCATTTTTAATTCGCCCCGTTTGGCTTTGTTGAGCATGCCACCGATGAGCCGTGCGCGGATGACATGGAGCTCTGCCTCACTCATGGTTCCCTTCAGGCCCAACAACAGACGGTCGTTAAATTGCGTCGGATCA
>JAAETJ010001128.1 GCA_024228495.1 bacterium
GACAATTAACATCCCGAACTATCAAATAAAAGAAGAGCTATTTCGATCCAGCCGCACGGTGATCTATCGGGCTGTGCGTGGTAGCGATCAAACGGGGGTGATCATCAAGACCCTCAATAACAATTACCCCTCTAACTATGAAATTACCCGCTTCAAGCACGAATTTCAGATTACCCAAAAAATGGCGGGAGAAGGGGTGATCCGAGCGCATAAACAGGTGAAGTATGGCAATAATCTGGCCTTGGTGCTGGAGGATTTTCAGGGTATCTCACTGCACGATTACCTGGACCAGGCGGGCCAGCTGGACTTGCCGCAATGCTTACAGTCAGCCCTTGAAATTAGCAGGGGAGTGGGTCATATTCATCAGTACAATGTAATCCATAAAGATATTAACCCCAGCAATATTCTGTTCAACCGAGAGACAAAAAAGGTGCAAATCATTGATTTTGGTATCTCGACCGAACTGTCCCGGGAGCAACAAGATGTGAATGTGGCCAATAAATTAGAAGGCTCATTGGCCTATATCTCGCCGGAGCAAACGGGTCGGATGAATAGAGACCTGGATTACCGCACCGACTATTACTCGCTGGGGGTGACTTTGTATGAAATACTAACGGGTACGGTACCATTTGCCGCGGCAGACACCATCGGCTGGGTGCATTGTCATATTGCCCAGGCAGTTCAGCCCCCGCACCATCTGAACCCCTCAATTCCGGAAGCCGTATCCAATATTGTGTTGAAGCTGATGGCCAAAAACGCAGAAGACCGCTATCAAAGCTCCAGCGGGATTGGTCGAGATTTGCAAGAGTGTCTGAGACAACTGGAGCAAGAAGGTCGGATAGAGAATTTTGAGCTGGGACGTTGGGATATTTCCGAAAAGTTCCAGATTCCGCAACAGCTTTATGGTCGGGAAGAGGAGTTGACCACACTGCTCGATGCCTTTGAGCGGGTCGCCCAGGGCGGGGTGGAATATTTATTGGTCTCCGGCTACGCCGGCATCGGTAAGTCGGCCCTGGTGCAAGAGTTGTACAAACCGATCACCGCCCGGCGGGGCTATTTCATCAGCGGCAAGTTTGACCAATTGCAGCGAGACATTCCTTATATGGCCCTGAGCCAGGCCTTTGACCAATTGATGCGCCAACTGTTGACCGAGAGTGAAGCCCGCCTGCAAGCGTGGTGTCAGAAGCTGTTGGCTGTATTAGGCCCCAATGGACAGGTGCTGATTGACCTGATCCCGGCCCTGGAATTGGTCATCGGCCCCCAGCCAGCGGCCCGGGAATTGGAGGGACAGCTAGCCCAAAACCGGCTCCATCTGGTCTATCAGAACTTTATCAAGCTGTTTGCCCAAGCCAAGCGCCCGTTGGTCATCTTTATTGATGATTTACAGTGGGCCGATAGCGGTTCGTTGAAGTTGTTGGAGGTGCTGCTGACCGGCTTTGGTCTGGCGCATGTGCTGGTCATCGGGGCCTATCGGGATAATGAAGTGACAGAGGCTCATGGCCTGATGCAGCTGGTCAAACAGCTAGAAGAGGAGCAGGTTAAGGTTGAACGCCTATCAGTGGGGCCGCTAACCGTGAATGATGTGGGTCGTTTGCTGGCCGCGACCCTGCACCAGTCTGTGGTCCAGGTGCAACCGCTGGCCCGCCTGATATTTGACAAAACCGGGGGTAATCCCTTCTTCACCCTGGAATTCCTCAAAGCACTGCACGGGGACGGCCTGCTGACCTTTACTGCCCCTCAGGCGGACGGTAAAGGAGGGGGCTGGCAGTGGGAGTTGCCCCACATTGAAGCCCGGTCAATGACCGACAATGTGGTCGAGTTAATGGTGGCCAAGATCAAACAGTTGCCGCCACAAACCCAAAACAGCTTGCAGTTGGCGGCCTGCATCGGCAATC
>JAAETJ010001129.1 GCA_024228495.1 bacterium
CGTGCTCGCCCGTACCTTCCAGCCGCTTCCAATAGGAATACTGATTGGTTCGGATTACGCGCGTTGCTTCTTGGTCCATGTACACAGCATCGCCCCATGATGCGAGTTTGCTTCCCTTTAGATGTGCGGCAAAACTTCGACCCGGGGAGTTGGCTACTTCCACATCTAATCCGGCCATATCCAGGATCGTGGGCATGAAGTCGTATTGCCCAACAAACAGATCACTTACCTGGCCCTTCTCAATAACACCCGGATAGTGAGCGATCAACGGGATGTTCATCGCAGTCTCGTACAAGCTTGCCGGAAATGAAAAGTCAGTATGTCCCCACAAACCATGTTGACCGAAAAAATTGCCCTGATCGCTGGTGTATATGACCAGCGTATTCTCAGCGAGGCCATTGTCTCTTAGTGCTTCCAGCAAACGACCGACACCATCATCTACCATGGTGTTTTGTGATGCTGCATTCGCCATCGTTTCCTGGTCGTTATGCATTCGAGCCAGGTTCAAATACCATTCTTCCGGGTCGGGCACCGGTATCTCATCAAGTATCGTCTCGTTGATGCTGTTTCTGGGAAACGAGGGAAACTCCTTGTCCTTGTAATCGACATAGTGCCGGTTCCTGGCGGCGCCAAGATTGGTTGGCGGATTCATATAAGGCCCGTTGTAAGTAACCATCAGAAAAAAGGGTTTTTGATGATCGTAGGTCTGCAGGTACTCGACAGCCTTGTCTGAGAAGAAATCGACGCTGTGCTGGCCCTCTACTTTGTATTTGTTGGAGTTGTCATTGATTTCATTATCCCAAAAATCGATGGTATGGCCGAGATTGAACGTCACCCAGTAATCGAACCACTCGTCCGGTGGCCGTGGCTGACCCAGGTGCCATTTGCCGATAAGTGAGGTCTGGTAGCCACGAGTTTTGAGTGTGTACGGTAGCGTTCGATACTCTCTGATTGCGTTCCAATCGCTGGGCCAATCTTCCATCTCTTCATCATCGAGCCAATCCTGGACCCCATGATGAGAGGGTAGGAGCCCCGTCAACAACGTGGCACGTGTAGGTGAACACATGCCGTGTACTGCGAAAGCACCGGTAAAACGCACTCCTTCATTCGCGAGTTGATCAATGTTGGGCGTCTTAACATCTGGGTTCCCATAAGCTCCCAGAATCGAGGCGGGTTGATTGTCGACCACAATAAACAGAATATTTGGCTGGGTAGCTTTTGCTTCTATGGGGCTCACAGAAAGAAGAAGTAATGAGATATACAAACACAAATTCTTAGGAGTAGTGAAAGCACTAATTATCGCCAAAACAGATTCCTTCATGATTACTTCCTCTATTTGTACTGTTCTTCGCATGCTCTCGCCGATTCTC
>JAAETJ010001130.1 GCA_024228495.1 bacterium
GTCGACCTGCCTATCGCAACTTATAGAAATGGCAACCGGTTGGAGTGGAAATTACCGAGCGTTAATGTCCTGGGCAATCTGCTTAAAAACCCTATCTATGCCGGCGCATATGCTTATGGTAAGACAAAACGAGTGGTCGAAATTAGAGAAGGTAGAAAACACATCAAGAAGGGTACCCTCCTACCACAGAGCCAATGGATGGTGTTGATTCACGATCATCATGAGGCGTATATTTCATGGGATGAATATCAGAATAACATGGCGGCTATCGCGCAGAACGCTAACCGGAAGCGCCCGGTGGTAAGCGGATCAGTGGGCCGGGGAGAGGCGCTTTTGTCCGGTATCCTACGTTGTGGGCACTGTGGTTCGAAGTTGATGACACGGTATCAGGGAAACACCGGTAAAACGCGTGTTTATGTCTGTCGTGGAAAAGAAAGCAAACAGAATAAAACCTGTATTAGTTTTGGCGGCAAACGTATCGACGAAGCATTATCCAATTCGGTTTTGGAGGTGTTGTCATCCCTGGGCCTGAAGGCCGCCCTACAGGCCTCAGAGAGGATCTCCGGGAGTCAATCACAGATTCGCCAGCAACACTTGCTTGCCCTGGAACAAGCACGATATGAAGCGTCTCGGGCGAAGCGGCAATATGATTTCATTGACCCCGAAAATCGTTTAGTCGCCGCTGAGTTGGAACGTGATTGGAATAACGCATTAAGCAAGGTCTTTCAATTGGAGAATAAGATTGCATTGCTTGAGCAACAAGACACAACAATCTCAGAACAAGATCGTCAAGGCATTATGTCTTTAGCTGATGATCTGCCTTTTGTCTGGAACCACGCGGACAGCCATCCGGAAATCAAGAAGAGAATTATTCGGATAGTCATTAAGGAGATCGTCGCCTATGTCGAGCCAACATCTCCAGATCAAAAAAGCGCTAAATTAAAAGTTCATTGGCAAGGGGGTGATCATACGGAAATTGAACTTGCTAAAAATCGGCGCGGTGAGACAAATAATATCACCTGTTCTGAAACCAAAGAGATCATTTCGGCACTTGCGCGTATGATGCCCGACAAGCATATTGTTGGGTGTCTTAATCGACTGGGAAAAAGAACGGCTTCAGGATTGACTTGGACCCCATCGCGCGTCTGTTCTTTCCGCAAGGATCATCACATCCTGGTGTTTAAGGAAGGTGAACGAGAACAACGCGGCGAACTGACACCCGAAGAAGCCAGTTGCGAGTTGGGCGTTAGTGTTTCCAAGGTGAGAAAGCTCATTAAACGCAGCATCCTGCCCGCTAAACAGGTGTGCACTGGTGCGCCGTTGTTGATTCAAAAAGAGGCTTTAGTGCTAGAGCAGGTGCAGCATGCAGCTAAATCAACCCTCAGCAGCCGTCCGTTGACCCCTGACTCAAAACAAAATACCCTTATTTTTTAAAGACATGGAGAGGTGTGTATCATGAGCCCATTCCCCACAGATCCGGACGTGACCAATTCGGTCATCCGGTTCCTCGGTAATCAGAGAATCAACACCTCTCTGACGCATAACTTTGCCCGATTGTTGCGTAAATCTGCGGGCTAAGGGGTCAACTGCCGAGCGCCCTGAGTAGCCTGAGGGAATGCAACAGCTCGTTTTCCA
>JAAETJ010001131.1 GCA_024228495.1 bacterium
GATCAGATTTTCAAGCCGCGCCCAAGGCACCACCTGGTCCATTTCGTCCAGAAATTTCTCACGCTTCGTGCGCTTCTTTTTACTCGAATATTCCAACGAGGAAAAACTCTGTTGCTTCATCACAACCTCCCGATCCACCAAAAATCAACGGCAATAAAAAGCATAGCATAAGGGGAGTAAAATCAATCAGACCAAAATGGGAGCTTGTTCAGAGGTTCCTTTATTGTAGCACGTTAGCATACTTTTGTTTAAGAATAGGGGGTGGGGGTTGATATTCTGGGGTAATAGTTTTTAATATTCGTAATATTTGATTGGGTGTATGTGATATGTTTAGGAAAAGATTATTAATTTCAATTGCTGTGCTGGTATTTTCCCAACAAAGCTTGTTTGCTGCAGACGGGATTTATAGGGAAATTCGAAAAACTTATAATCGCATTGACACATCAATGGGTGATAATACACGTGAGTTACTGGTTACTAGGACACGTGATTCTCAATTTGATTTAGAATTAAATAGTGGCCAATTGTCTTCGTTTGGAGATCAGCTCACAGTTGAAGTAATTCGCCACCTGCAAAAAAGTCAGATCTATCTGTCCAATATTGGTTCTATTTTTTCAATTCCTTCCTCTCGTGCATTGGAACAGATTAGTTTGAACTCCCATCCAATATGTAAAAGCACGAAGACGACTTTGAAAAAAATTATCCGGCGTTCCGCTAGCTTGAGTAATCAGGAGGTCGAGCTTGTCAAGAAATTCGAGAAGCGATTAAATAAATCACGTAGGGAGTACTTACGAGATCATAAAAACATCAAGCCGGTCATTAGAAATTGGTCAGCTCTAGCTGGTTGTCTAGCATATACAGAGTCATTGGGAGATCCAGATACAAGTGTTAGCAGACGAAGAGCCAAGGAATTATTGGGTCAAGGCTATACTAAACCAACAGGGGTTAAATTTTACTATGATAAAGGACATGAAAACCCCAATTCTAGATGGAATGTAGGGCTATACCAGTTTGTTTTGCTGCGCGCTGGAAATATCAATCCATGCATAAAGTCATGGAAAGCTCAATCGCTCCCAGGTAATTCTATTATCAAGAATTTGGATTTAAAAGATATGGGGCGCTTTATTGGAAGTCCATCCCAATCATTCAATGCATTTTGCGGCCTGAACAAGATTTTGCAGACATTTTTTGTTCAAGTCTACACCACACGTGCAAAATATACTCATCCCAACAACCGGATGAGTGATGGAACCCTAAAGAAACCATCTGATCGATGTGTGAGCTTGCATCATGGAAAGGCATATTCTCATTTTGGCCCACTAACAAGAACAGTTGTAAATTCAAATAGATCAGGTTCGAGACGCAGCAATTTGGGAAAGCTAATGCATTGTGTAAAAGAATCTAACGCAGATTAACTAAAGCTTGACGAGGAACATCTCACCTACGCTAACGCAGTTTGAACAATCGCAGTATTAAGTTCTTGTTTTTCTATAATTTTGCAAGGAGTGAAGGTATGAAATATATTGTTTTATGTGGTTCCTTTATTTTATTTTTATTCAGCGGATCGAGCCCGTCATGGAGTAAGCATCTCGCTTTGTGCAAGTTCAGTCTAAAGACCTTCGAGTTTAAGGGAACGCCCGCAGATCAGGTTAAATGTCTTTTACGAAAAATAAAAATGAACGGAAGTTCATCAAGTAAGCAAGTGATACCTGAATGGCTAACGATGCATGTTGGAAAACAAACCAATGTACAGAGATCCAGTTTTCGAAAATATCTTGTGAAATATAAAATTCTTGAAACTGATTTAGGAGGAAATATAGATAAGCCATTGATTTCGACAAAGAGAAAAGATGGAAGGATGGTTCAGGCCCAGTATTTTGTTATTCACGATACGGCAACTGCAAATAAGAGGAAAAGAAAATCATTTCCAGATAATATGAATACTTCAAAATGGCGATACAATAATTTAAATTCGTCACTATGGAATTCAACCTCACGCAAAGTGAATCTTATCATTAACAGACTTGGTAATTCCCGCACGTTTATCGACTATGAAAAATCTAGACAAGGGATTGCTGTCAAGTTGGAATATGCAAAATTTGCTAAACAGGCCAAGTCAATGTTTTTACACGTAGAAAATGTTCAGCCACGCATACAGCCGCACCCTTTTAAAGGAAAGTTTTTCCCAATGGGGCCAACTCCGGGGTTTACAGATGTGCAATTGCGTCGACTTGCATTAGCCTACATAGCTGCAAGTGTCCGTAGGGGAACATGGCTGATTCCAGCCTTCCATTTTAATATTGATCATGGACTTAAAAACTACTATGCACACAATGATCCTCAGGAGTTTGACCTTCCAAGATGGATTGATCAAGTAGAGCATGTATTAAATTCAATTTCCCGCTAGCACTGCCCCCAATCGTCGGCACATATTCGTAAAAAATCGGCCGCCCGCCACTCGCAATAGAAATAGAGTGCTTTGGTTTTGCTGCCCGACTTCGAAGCTGACAGCCCGAGCAGATGGCGCTAATAGCCAGATGCGAGTGGCCGAAGCCTGCCTCCGTCGCCATCCGCCAGTTTATAGGGTTTTTCGCGTGCTCTGGCTTTTCTGATTTTGAGGTCTGACAGGGCCATTGGGGGTATCGTCCTTGAAATATTGGGGTAGTACCCCCAACAATACCCCCATATAGCATGTTTTTTGGGGGTATCGAGTGTTCAGCTATGTTTAGGAAGATAGCCCAAAACAGTGAAAAACTCAATGTTTATGAGGACTTATGTGCATTTATGTTAAGGGAAAATGGTGCAGTTGATCAGAACAACCTAGAACCTGCGCCACTTGTTTCTATCCTAGACGAATTGGAGGAATGGGGGTGGTATCTTGAGGCCGAACCGGAAATTATCCACAAGCTTCGAGCATTTGAAGATGCGGCGAGTGGAACGGATAATAAACCCAAAGAAACACCAACCCATCCTGTCCGTTCTCGAGGGCCGTCGCTATGAGCGTGGTCGGTCAGGATTTTCGAATGGCCACGGATGTTAAACCGATTGCACCTCAAACGGCACCCACGTCGGCAAAGCGAAAATCGCCGCATAAATCACCTCGGCATAAGACCACGCGCGACTGTCCACGTGTGACGTTACGACTTTCAGTTGATGACTATGAGCGTCTGAAACAGCTTGCGGATGGGATGGCGCTTGCGACTTATATTCGGGCAAAGGCGCTGGGTGAGGTGCTGCCCCGCGTAAAACGTCGGTCTTCAACTTCGGTTGTTGACAAACAAGCACTGGCGCAAATCCTCGGATTGCTTGGTCAATCACGGATTGCCAATAATCTCAACCAGCTTGCCCATCATGCAAATATCGGCTCACTGGCGATGGACGAGGATACTCAAACTCTGGTTTCCGAGGCCTATGATCATGTACTCTTTCTACGCAAAACCCTGATCGCAGCGTTGGGATTGCGGGAATGATCCTTAAAGGCAATCAGCGGGCGCATGGGCGCGAACTGGCACTGCATCTCATGAATGTTGAAGACAATGAGCACGCGGTGGTGCATGAACTGCGTGGATTTCTGGCCAGTGACCTTATGGGGGCGTTCAAAGAGGTGGAAGCAATTTCACTGGGAACGAAATGCCAGCAATATCTGTTTTCTCTCAGCCTCAACCCTCCGCAATTGGCCAAAGTCCCAGTCCAAGAGTTCGAAAAGGTAGTAGGAGAAATTGAACAACGACTGGGCTTATCCGACCTGCCCCGCGCGATTGTCTTTCATGAAAAGAATGGTCGCCGCCATGCTCATTGCGTCTGGTCACGCATTGATGTGACCAGGATGCGGGCAATCAACCTTTCCCATTTCAAGCGGCGACTAATGGATATCTCGCGCGAACTATATCTGGAGCACAGCTGGGAGATGCCTGCTGGATTGCGGGACCACAAGGACTACGATCCGCTGAACTATTCCCACGCTGAAGCCAGACAGGCAAAAAGGGTAAAACGCGATCCGCAAGAACTGAAAGAGCTGTTCAAATCCTGCTGGGCGGCATCAGACTCTCGGACCGCTTTTGCTGCTGCACTTTGGGAGAAAGGTTTTTGCCTTGCACGTGGAGATCGACGCGGGTTTGTCGCTGTCGATGTGCAAGGTGAGGTTTATTCCCTATCCCGCTGGTGTGATGTGAAAGCCAAAGTGCTGCGCGCTCGGCTCAGTGATGGTGCTGAATTACCGAACGTCGATGAAGCCATTGCGTTGCTGAACAACAGCGCGCGGCAAGACAATGGTCCTGCATCGCATAATCACAGTGATAGACAGCGTCACTTTCTGCGTGATCATGAACAGAAACTGTCAGAATTGGTCGCCCGCCAGCGTGAGGAACGGCGGACCCTGTCCAAAGCACAGGAAGTGCGGCGGGTTGAAGAAATCAGATTCCGTCAATCTCGACTGCCAACGGGCCTCAAAGCCGTATGGGCGCAGTTGGCCGGGATGTATAAACCGTTGGTCGATGAACTGGCTTTGGAAGCACAAGCCTGTGAAGCTCGAGATCGTATTGAAACGGAGGCTCTCATTGAGCGGCATCTGGCAGAACGACGGGAGCTAGGTCGGGAGCTGGCGCATCTTGAAGCGCAATATGCGTTTGAACAAGAATTCCTCGACAGATCAGCATCTCTGCTGCTGCAAACTTATCAACCTGATCCACGCCAGCCATTGGTGCTGCCGCGCGAAGATGTGCCATTTACACCGAATCAACTCAAACGCCAACCCGATTTGATCCTCACCCATATCTCGGACAAACAGGCCCGTTTCAATCGCGCTGATATTCTGCGCGGGTTAGCCGAATTCATCGACGACCCTCTGGAATTACGGGCTGCATCGGATCGGGTGCTGGCATCGCAGGAGTTGGTGCGTGTTGCTGATAGCGAAAAAGAGGAACTCACCACACTGGATTATCAGGCGGTTGAAAAGCAACTTTCCAACTGTGCTACTGAAATGGCCCGTTCCGGTGGTTTCCATGTGGATATCAAACATATCAATCGGGGCATTAAACGTGAAAATACCAAATTGCAGAAACTTGCCGGTGCGAATCTCAGCGATGAGCAAATCACTGCAATACGTCATATCCTTGCGCCGAACCAAATGTCCGCCGTTGTTGGTTTGGCAGGTAGCGGCAAAAGTACGTTGTTGTCGGTCGCGCGGGAGGCGTGGGAGCAGCAGGGTTATCGGGTCTATGGTGCAGCACTGGCAGGAAAAGCTGCCGATAGTTTGCAAACGGCCTCGGGTATTCCTTCACGCACTTTGGCCTCATTGGAGGCAAGCTGGAAAAGTGGATATGAACCCGTCGCTTACGGCGATGTGGTCGTGATCGACGAGGCCGGAATGGCCGGCACGCGGCAACTGGCTCGCGTTGCCGAACAGCTCCAGAAACGCGGCTGCAAACTGGTTCTTGTGGGCGATCCCGATCAGCTCCAGCCTATACAGGCCGGGACACCGTTCAGGGATATTGTTGACAAGAATAATACAGCTCACCTCACAGAAATTCGCAGGCAAAATACCAAGTGGCAGCGACAAGCTTCCCGCGATCTGGCCGATGGGCATGCGGAAATGGCGATCCAAAGCTATGCCGATCACGGTTCCGTGCACGAAGGTCAGGATCGGGATCAAGCCGTTGCCGCGCTGGTCGAAGATTACATGACCGATTGGCAAGAACATGGTCAAACCAAGTCTCGGCTGGCTCTCGCCCATCGCCGCAAAGACGTTCATGCCATCAATCAGGCGATAAAATCCGCACGAACAGTGGAAAGCGAACCGGCCTCCGGAATCCTTTTTGATACCGATCACGGCCCGCGAGTTTTCTCAAATGGCGACCGTATTCTGTTCACCCGTAATGATCGCGATCTTGGTGTACGAAATGGCATGTTGGGCACCATCGAGGCTGTTAGTGATGAACAGTTGACCATCCGGCTCGATCCCGACGAATCCAGCAACCGTCGAAAATTGACTTTTTCACCGCAGGAATTTCCGGCAATTGACCATGGTTTCGCTGTCAGCATTCATCGCTCTCAAGGCTGCACCGTGGATCGCAGTTTTGTTCTGTCCAGCAGGACACTCGACAAGAACCTGGCATACGTCGCCCTCACTCGGCACAGGGAAGAAACGGGCTTTTACACCGCGCCAGAAATTGCATCGAAACGGATTTCAACTGATCCGGAAATGTTCGCGCCCAGGGATTTCCGGGCACGGGTGCCATCAAGAACACGGTGATATTTCGTTTTTATCGGGGCGTGATAACAGCAAAAATGTTTGGGCTCAGCCTGTGAAATTTGCTATAAGTTACAACATGGAAAAGAAGTTCGTTGAATACAAAGGAGCAAGAATGGTTGCTGGTTGGCCTGAGCAGATAGAGGCCGCGCAGAAACAACAGACATTCAATATCAGCGGTAAAGAGTATTCCCGTGTTGTCTTTGGCTCCGAGAATAACAGTAATGCACGCGGTAAAACACATTGCCGCGATTGCGCAGTCTTAAGCGGACAGTTCCATGTACCGGGATGTCTTTGTGAACGGTGTCCGGTTTGTAACGATCAGGCTTGGGGCTGTGAATGTGAAAATCATGATAGAGACAACCGTACTGGAAGCAGAATTTGTTAGCTCTAACTTCCCAATACGGGGGCGTCCAATTCCAAGGTATCGAGATTGATTTTGTTGGAAGCGGCGGCGGTAAATTCAGGCGTAGCTTTTGCGGGAACTTCTTCAATATTCAAAGCAATATCGCGGGCGCGAAGAGATAGCGGAACAGACCGTTCAAGTTCTTTCTCCAAGGTTTTGAGTTCGTCTGCGGTAATCTCACCTTTGTCAAACCGCTCACGGATATCATCAAGTTTGGTTTGGAATTCGTGTAATTCAGTTAGTCGCTGCCTGCGGTCATCAATTGAATCGAGTATTCCTGAATAGGCTTCCCATCTTGGTTTTAAATCGTCAATGGATCGTGGATCGATTGTTTCAATTCCTATTTCCATGCCGTGCTCGTCGATTACACGCAAACCATCTTCTGATTTAAAAACCCTGCGGCCATCCGGTAGGACGGTAGCTTTAGCCAGCATATCATCCCTTTGCTCCAAAAGGGTGTCCAACTGTTCTTGCAAACGCATAATTTCTGCCGTTGTCAGCGCTTCATAGTGGGTAAGTTTGTCATCAAGCGCGGTAATCTGCTCAGCCGTGGCTGCGATTGCTGTTTGGGCTAATGTGACAAAATCATCGGCAAGCTGTTCCACTGCATCGATCCGCTCATGGCGCATACGTTTTTGTTCTTGCCGTTGAAAACGAAGAATTCGCCGAGCCTCAGCACTTTGTGAAAACTCTATGCGCAATGTTTGTGGATCAACGTGCTGCATCTATTCTCCGCATTGCTGTTTGAGCATGGCAGCGACAACTGTATTTGGCCTGTGCTTTTTATATTTATCAAACGCAAAAATAATTTGGTTCGCTGCATCATTGTTTCCGTAGTACCAGCTATAGATGCACTTCATACCGCCGTTCTGGTTTTTTCCATCTTTCAGATAACGGGCGTGAGCAAAACCGTCTATCAAGCCAGTGAGATATGCGCCAAGCTCTTTTGTTTCCATCTTCTCCAATACAGAGCCAGCGGTAATTTCTTCGGCATTTGCCTCGCCATTTTGAAAGCTCATGCATGTGGCTAAAATCACGGCGCAGAATGTGCTTATATGATTGTTTTTGCTCAAGTAATTCGTCTGCATAATGGAACCTTTTTGCTAAATTTCCGTTATGCTGATCGACTATGGTAATATATACAGGAACAATACGTAAAACCGCTGTTTTGGCTCTTTTGAGCTATCACAGTTTGAACGAAATACCAGATAAGCAAAAAGGTTCCATATTGCTTTTAAGAAAGGAAAAGGCGACTAATTCGCTAACACATTGATACAGCATGAAAAAACTCGGATATCTTCGAATATCAACCAGTGAACAATGCCCTGACCGGCAAATTGATGGTTTGAAGAATATTTGCGATGAACTCTATATTGAAACTTTATCCGCTGTTTCTCCCTGCCGTCCTGTGTTTGATGACGTAAGTTCCAGACTGACAAATGGTGATACGTTGGTCGTATGGGATTTGGATCGAGCCTTCCGCTCCACCATTGATGCCATCCAGACTGCCGAAACCCTGCGTGAACGCGGGATTGGTTTTCAGGTCGCTACTCTGATGATCGATACACAAACGCCTGCTGGCGAATATACCTATACAATCATGGCGGCAACTGCTCAGTTCGAGCGGCGCAATCTTGTCAAGCGAACAAAGGAAGGTATGGAAGCTGCACGGCGGCGCGGTGTTCGTCTGGGCCGCCCACCCAAACTTTCACCAGATCAGGTTGTTGATGCAGTGCGCCGCATGAAACAGGACCTGTCTTCACCCGAAACCCTTGCGGACGAGTTTGGTGTTTCTATCTGGACAATCAAAAGAGCTGTTGCCAAGGCGGATGCAAAATGATGGTAATTTGGGCAAAGATTTGATATAATTAAATCATGAGCAAGACAGTGACATACGAAAAAGGGCAGCAATTACGCGAGGCCATGCATTTGCAGGCCATGGAGGATAATCCTCTGGATGCGCAAGATAAAGCCATGTTCGAAATGTTCGAGCGTAAAGGCTGGTCGCCTGAACAGCGCCGTGCCTATATCCTTGAACAGGCGAATGCTGATTCACTGGTTCCTGCCGCTGAATGAGCGATACCAAATACTGCTACCCGCCTGATTATTCCGTTCTCAAAAACAAGCTTGAACTGAAAGACGCAGAATTATTGGAACGCGCCGAACGGCGCTTGGTCGTGCAGCGCGTTCTTGAAGGTATTCCATCCGGTGATTTTGATCTGGCCCATCTGAAAGCCATTCATTTTCATCTGTTTCAGGATATCTATGACTGGGCCGGAGAAATCAGGGAAACGGAAATCTCCAAGGGCAAAAGCCAGTTTCAGTTTCGCCAATATATCGAAACGAGCATGGCCGATGTGCACCGGCGCATCAAGACCCATAATTATCTCAAAAACCTTTCACCTGATCTGTTTGCCGAACTGGCCGGTGAGATTATGGGCGACATCAACTATGTGCATCCATTCCGTGAAGGCAATGGCCGCGCCCAGATGCAATATCTAAAGTAATTGGGTGGACAGGCCGGGCATTCAATTGATCTGACATTGATTGAAAAAGATGCATGGATGGCGGCATCACAAAAGGCGCATCTTGTTCAGGTTTTCGGATGCCGATTGGTCGCTGCATTGGCGAAGCAATTGGGATTGAGCCTCAGCACGATTATGGTGATCAAGAACATGAATTGTGAGTTATAGAAACCATTTCTATAACTCAAACCGTGCCTATCCGGTTACGCAGACACCTACTACATATAGAAGTTACCGCAAGCCTCGATTGGCGTCGGCAAGGTGCCGAGTTCTTCGGTCATACATTCTCAGTTGAAAGGCAGCAGAGCGGACAAAGCGTCCACCAGAAATCATTTGCATATTCAAACCGCGACAAGATTCACGAGTCCGCTTTGTGGTGCCAATAGCGGACATTCCAATTTGTTAAATCCACTTTCTAAAACTCTACACGCAGTCCGCCGCGCAAAC
>JAAETJ010001132.1 GCA_024228495.1 bacterium
TAGCCGCTAGTGGCAATTCATCAATTATCGATTTGGCCGCATCACCCGAGGCTTCAAATTCGCCACCTTGTTCATAACGATAACCTTGTGGCCATTGCCAGGCTTGCTCATCGAGCCAGGGCAATAAAACAGCGTTTGCCTCAGTCGCAGTTATTCCCTCTTTTAGCTGCACATTCACTGTCATCGAACGCAAGCGGTCACGGCGCTTGATCAAACCCGGTTGCCATACAACTTCAACATCAGCAACTTGCTTGAGCGGTACTTGAGCACTTGATGATGAAGAATAAACCGTGATACCTTCTAGCTTGTCGAGATCTTTGCGATCGCTCGCGACCGAACGCAAGGTGATCGGGATCAATTTGTCGTCTTCTCGGAATTGGGTTAAATCCGTGCCCGACAAACTGGCTTCCAAAGATTGCGCTACATCTTCACTGGTGACCCTCGCCAGTCTTGCACGTTCCTGATCAATCTTGATCAATATTTTTTTTACCTGCAAACCCCAATCATCATTGACTGCTGTGACAAATGGCAAGCTATACAAATGCTGTTTCACATCAGCAGATAAGTTATAGAGTATTTCTTTGTCTTTACCCATCAAGCGAATTTGGATTGGATAAGAAACCGGCGGGCCATTCTCAAGTTTTTTAAACTGAATCTCAAGGTCAGGATAGGTTTCATGGGCATATGCATTGACCGAGCGCGACAGTTCGGGAACCAGACCAGCGCTGGTTATATTGGCAATCAGTGCGAAATGCCGGGAGCTGGGCGCGCCGGCATTATAGCCCAATACAAAGCGTGGCGCACCGGTGCCAACAAATGTCATCCAATCAAGAACACCTTCCTTGCCAGCAGCAGCAGCTTCTTTGGTTACCCCCCACTTGGTTGCAAGGAATTGTTCAATATCCAGCGCTACCGCTTCGGTAGCCTCAATGGCTGTGCCCACAGGCATATTAAATTTGGCGTTGACAACGGGGGTTTCTGACGCAGGGATAAATGCTTTGGGCACATAGTCCAGCCCCTTGATGCTTAACATGAACAACGCAATTATTATGGCAAAAAATATTATTTTGAATTTGAGCGCAAAGTTCAATAATACTCGGTATCCACCATACCATCTACCTGAAAAAGTGGCTCCGCTGTCAGATTTTTGTTTTTTCACCTTGATCAAGGCGGCAGCCAGTAAAGGTATAAACGTCATAGCGAGTAGCCATGATATGATCAAGGTCATAGCTACAACTTTAGCCAGATCAGCAGTGAATTCGCCAACACCTGATTTTGCTAATGCAATGGGTAAAAAGGCTGCTGTGGTGGTCAGTGATGATGTTAACAAGGGAATCAACAACTCTTTGCCCGTAGCTATTGCGGCTTTAATTTTCTGCTCGCCTTTTTCCAACCGAACCAATATACCCTCGGACATGACAATGCCATTATCTACCAAAAGGCCCAGGGCAATGATTAAAGCCGCAAGTGAAATCTTGTTAATGCCGACATCAAACACCTGCATTGCCACAAAGGTTATAGCCATCGCGCTTGGAATTAGAGTGGCAACTACAATGCCCGTGCGAATTCCCAGAAACACCAGTATAACTACAAACACAATACAGATGGCCTGCAGAAGGTTGCACATAAAACCGTTGACGCTGTCGGCAACAACCTGCGGCTGAAACATGATCGGCGACAATTCAATACCGTGCGGATAGCGCGCTTTGATAGCAGGCATAATAGCATTGAGCGACTCGCCCAGCTGCAGAATATTGCCACCCTCTTTCATTGAAAGAGAGATAGTAAGCGCGGGTTTTCCCGTAGCGTGAACCATGTTGTCGGGTGGGGATTCGTAACCGCGATAGATCATTGCGATGTCTTCCAGATAAATACCTTCAGAGCTGCCCGGAATGCTGACGATGACGCGTCTGATATCCTCAAGCGATTCAAAATTACCGCTGGGCTCCAGGGTTATGCGATCACGACCAATGAGCACGTCACCGCCTGAGCTTAGAATATTGACAGATGCCAGGGTATTGCCCAGTTGTTGTGGTGATAGCCCCAATTCTCGCAAATGCGCATTATTGTAATCAATAAATATCGTTTCGGTCTGAGCTCCATCTATTTCAACCTTGGCGACCTGATCGAGCAACAATAACTCATCTCGCACTTCGTCGGCGACCACTTTCAGTTCGGCATAGTCAAAACCATCGCCCGTTAAGGTGTAAATAGTACCGAACACATCTCCATATTCGTCATCGACATAAGGACCTATCACATCA
>JAAETJ010001133.1 GCA_024228495.1 bacterium
CGGAAAACCTGAACGTGTGAGCAGCCATCAATAATAGCCGCCTCTTCCAACTCTTGAGGCAATGTGACAAAAAAACCTGTTAAGAGGTAGACAGTAAACGGGATTGAGACACTGACGTACATCAGAATAAGACCGGGAATGGTATTGACAACTCTCAACGCGCTGGCAATTACGAGCAGGGGAATAAAGAGCAAGGGGAGCGGAATTCCCATCCCGGCGATGAAAATGCTCGTCAACAGGTTGCGGCCGCGGAATTCAACACGGCTCAACACATAAGCAGCGGGGGTGGAAACGGCCAGCAGCAACGTCAATGACACCCCCACAACCAGTGTGCTGTTCAGGGCATAACGCCCCATTCGGACAACATTCCAGGCCTTGTCGTAATTTTTCCATTGGGACGCGGCCGGCAGGTCAAACGGTTTTCGGAACACTTCCCGAACGCTTTTAAGCGACCCTAAACAGACCCAACTGAGCGCAAAAATGATGAAGAACGACCATGCCGCCAGGATGAAATACGTCGTCAGGCGACCTATCCACCAGATGGCCTTGCTTTTCATCGGAGCGGGATATGCGCGCTGCCCATCGGGATGAAGTAAGGTTCTGACTGCCATAATGTTCTGCGCCTCCTTAGTACTGAATGACCTCTCTGCGCATCACCCGGCGTAGTATAACGACAATCGCGATCACAGAGAGTAACATGAACACGCCGATTGCGGACCCATAGCCCAGGCGCGAGTTCCAGAACCCCATAATATACAGATAGACTGCCGCAGTATAGGTTTCAGGCGCCACCACATGCGTACCGGAAAAGGCAAAGGGGAACTCAAAAATTTTTAAGGCGGCGATACTCCAATAGATGATTGCGATTGTGATGACATCCCATAAGAGCGGGATGGTGATCAGCGCAAACACCTGGAACTGATTGGCGCCGTCGATCCTGGCCGCTTCGTAAAATTCGAAAGGAATTTTATCTGTGCCGGCCATCAACAGCACTAAGTAAAACCCAACATGAATCCAGATCAAGGCGATCAGCATCGCCCAGAAGATCGTATCAGGCGCAGTCCAGGGGGTTCTGCCAAGTTTTTTCAACCCGATCAGTTTTAAGAAGGAATTAAGCAATCCAAAGCGGGGATTGTAAATATAGCGCCATAAGGTTGTCAGGGCAACCGTGGCAATCACGTTGGGCAAGAAGATCATCCCGCGCAAGAAGCGTTGCCCTCTCATCCCGGAGTTCAGCATAGCAGTAAACATGAAGGCCAGGCCAAAAATCATGACGCCGCCGAAGATCCAGATGATCAGCGTGTTGGTCATATTCTTGATGAAGAGAGCATCATGCAGAAGCTCGGAATAGTTTTTCAGCCCGATAAAGGTCATATCCTTGCCGATGCCGGACCAATCAAACAGGCTGGTGTACATGGTTTGGGCGATCGGGAAGAGAAAGAAAAGCACATACAATATACTTGCCGGTAATAAAAACACGGCGATAAAGCGGGCGCTAACGTTCATAACGGACTTCTCCTGAAGTGGTTACAGAGATCGGATTTGTATGCAGAGGGGACGGATTACCCCTCTGCATACCTGAATCAATGCGCAGAATAACGGACCAGGGTATCGTTTTGACGACCGTTCCACACGGCCTCGATGGTAATATGAGGGTTGCGTTCCATGAATGCCGTAATCCAGCTTTTTATCACCTGCGCCTGTGCTTCCTGTTCATTCCAATGTAACCAGTACA
>JAAETJ010001134.1 GCA_024228495.1 bacterium
AGCTACAAAAAAGACTACTGCCATGCGTTAGTCGATCCTGTTCTCCGGCCTTTTGTTTAGCGTTGCCGGATCTATGTAGTGCGTAGTTAGTCACATGTCATGCGTTGAGTATTGCGTTTGGTAATGCGTCACTAATGTACTGTATAACAAAACGGTCAGCTGTTTCAGCTGGCCGTTTTTGCTGTCTGAACGCCCCTACAGCTCACGAATATTCAGCTTTTTTTCCAGGATATTAATGAAATGACGCTCTTTCAAAAAGGGGTGTATTTTAACCGCACTACGCAATGTATCCAATGCTTCGCCCCATTTTTGCGCTCTTATTTTGATCATGGCCTTGCCGGCCAAGGCTCCAAAATGGCGTGGCTCCAGCACAAGAACCTTGGCAATTGCTTTAAGGGACTCGTCATTTCGTCTCATAAAGAACAATACGGTCGCCTTGCGGTTCCAGCCCTCGCTATAGGTAGGCTGCTCGTAAATGATGCGATCAAGAAGACCAAGGGATGGTTCATAATGGCCGCGCGATGCAAGTAGTTTCGCCTGTTTCATCAAGCTGTCTATTTTGGAAGCCCCCGACAGGGTCCAGTGCTGCCAGATTTTAGCTTCAATCAGGCGCGCCTGCACTTCATCTGGCGCATGTTGCAAATCTGAAAAAAGCTTATTCAATTTGTCGCTGGCCGCAAGTGCGGGCCCTTTTGCCGCCTGTACATCTGCTTTTTGAGCGATCGCAATCGCAGACCCTTGAGAATAATAACCTAGGCTGAACAAGACTGAGATGATGAGGTTAAACCGTCCCATGATATTTCGCTCCCTTAAAATGCGCATGACAAAGCACTTCAAAGGTAACCAAAACCTGAACACGGCTCAAGATAACAAAATGTGTAAATGGTGAAAACTGGTATTGGGCAAAATCGACCCTATTCCAGGTTTTCGATCCTGGGCATGGCGACAGAGGTGACGCCGCAATCCACCAGCAAATTCTGGCCCGTGACACCGCCACCCGCATCCGACAAAAGATAAACGGCGGAATTACCAACTTCTGTCAATGTTGGGTTACGACCTAGCGGCGACAGATTTTCCATATATTTGAAGATCTGACGTCCATCTGCGATAGCGGCACCGGCCATGGTGCGCATGGGTCCAGGAGACAGCGTATTGACGCGAATACCGCGAGACCCAAGATCGGCGGCCAGATAGCGGACAGATGCTTCAAGCGCTGCTTTGGCAACACCCATCACATTATAACGCGGCACAACGCGGGTAGATCCCGAATAAGACAGAGTGATCATGCTGCCACCGTCTGTCATTAGATCGGCAGCGCGCTTGGCAACCTCGGTAAACGAGAAGCACGAAATAATCATGGTGTTGGTGAAATTATCACGCGTCGTATCGACATATTGTCCATTAAGCTCGGTGCGGTCAGAAAAAGCCAAAGCATGCACAACAAAATCAATCGAGCCCCATTCTTTTTTGATCTCATCAAACAGATTGTCGATGTCACCGGGCACATCGACACTACATTCGATAAACAGCTTGGAGCCAATCGACTCGCCTAACGAGGTAGCGCGTCGGCCCAGAGGCCCGGCCTGATAAGAAAAAGCAAGCTCGGCACCCTCAATGTGCAGGGCTTCCGCAATACCCCATGCAATAGAGTGAACATTGGCAACGCCCATGATCAGTCCGCGTTTTCCGGCCATCAGACCATTGGTTTTTTGTGTTGGTGTATCGGTCATTCTTGTTCGCTCTTGATAAAAGGGATATTCGCCAATCCACTGAGGCCGCTTTCTAGCATGCTTTTGGTGTTTTGGCGCTTCACATGATTTCTCTGATTGTTACGTTGGCTTGCAAAGGCCGCTGTTTACGTCTCGTGCCGCTTAAAGACCAGACTGGCGTTTGTGCCACCAAATCCAAAACTGTTTGACATGACGAGGTTAATTTTCGCGTTATCCAACCGTTCGCGTAAAATAGGCACATCTGCAAACACCGGATCCAGCTCCTCGATATGGGCGCTTTCACACAAGAAATTATTGTTCATCATCAATAGGCAATAGATACTTTCCTGCACGCCCGTCGCGCCAAGCGAATGGCCGGTCAAAGATTTTGTCGAGGAAATCGGGGGGATATTGTCGCCAAATACTTCGCGTACGGCTTCAATCTCACGGCTGTCGCCCACGCCGGTTGAAGTGCCGTGTGGATTGAGATAGTCGATACTTGAGGGATCAAAGTCACCAAGCGCCAGCTTCATGCAGCGCACAGCACCCTCCCCTGACGGAGCCACCATGTCATGACCATCGGAGTTGGCGCCATAGCCAACCAGTTCGCCATAAATCGTTGCGCCGCGCGCAATGGCCCGCTCACGCTCTTCCAGCACAACCACACCAGCACCACCCGCAATGACAAAACCATCGCGATTAAGATCAAAAGCACGAGAGGCGGTCGCTGGAGTGTCATTATATTTGGAGGACATGGCTTTCATGCCATCGAACAGAACCGACAAAGTCCAATCGAGTTCTTCCGAGCCACCGGCAAACATCACATCCTGTTTGCCCCACTGGATCATTTCGGCAGCATTGCCGATACAGTGGGCGGACGTGGAACAGGCCGAGGTGATGGTATAGTTGACGCCCTTGATCTCGAAGGGCGTAGCGAGGGTCGCGCTGGCCGTTGAACTCATGCATTTTGGTACTTCAAACGGACCAACCCGTTTGGGACCACGCTCGCGGGTCATGTCAGCGGCCCAGACAATGCGCGCTGCGCTTGGCCCACCCGAGCCCATAACAATACCGGTGCGCTCATGGCTGATTTCGTTTTCTGCGAGGCCGGAAACTTCAATGGCCTGCTGCATGGCGATATAGTTCCAAGCCGTGCCCTGCGCCATGAAGCGGCGGGTTTTGCGATCCAGCTCCTCTTCCCAATCAAGGGTCGGCATACCAAAAACCTGCGAGCGAAAGCCAAGCTCTGCGTATTTCTCCGCACGTCCAATGCCGGAGCGGGCCTCGCGCAAGGAAGTCAACACTTCATCTGTATTATTGCCGATACTGGATACAATGCCCATACCGGTGACAACGACGCGCCTCATGGCCCACTCCTTCTTGAATGTTTATTTTTTATCGGCTTCTGGCTGGAACAGAACCACGCGCAGGTCCTTGGCGTGAAAAATTTCTTCTCCATCGGCCTTCACCACACCATCAGCCACCCCCATCACTAATCGGCGATTGGCAACCCGTTTAAAATCAACAATGAATTCCACCAATTTGGTTTCCGGGGTCACCATGCCTGAAAATTTGACTTCCCCGGTCGAGATGGCTCGGCCCTTACCGGCCCCACCGAACCAGCCAAGAAAAAATCCGGTCAGCTGCCACAGAGCATCAAGGCCCAGGCAACCGGGCATCACCGGATCGCCTTTGAAATGGCAATCGAAAAACCAAAGATCAGGGGTGACGTCGAATTCGGCAACAACCTGACCTTTGCCATTGGCCCCGCCCTCATCGCTGATATGAGTGATGCGGTTAAACATCAACATGGGAGGAAGTGGCAGCTGGGCATTGCCCTGGCCGAACATCTCTCCGCGACCACAGGCCAGGATTTCTTCGTAATTAAAGCTGCTTTGACGTTCGCTCATCTGTTCTCCCCCGAGGGCCGTGTCAGGGCCACGTTGCTGCCCCACCCTCTCATCTCGCTGGAGGGTGTTATTCATTAACGACCTACCACGAACAATGCCTGTTTATCCAGCCGAAATGACAAAATGCCGCGAGACTTAGCTCAAAGTGACCAGTGGTCGACAATCGCAACAAGGCTCAATAATCAACTCCGTCGAGAGATATTTGCAAAATATCTGAATTTTACACTATAATAACTCCAAACTAACAAGGTCGGCTCTCATGCGCTTTGGCGGATGAGCCCCTGAAACAGGACGCGAGAAATTGACTGAAAAAAAGCAAAAATTGATCGACCGGCTGCGCAATGCTGGCCTGCGCCCGACCCGCCAACGACAATCCCTTGGGAAAATTCTTTTTTCTGGCGGGAATCGTCATGTCACAGCGGAACTGCTGCACGATGAGGCAATGAACGCTGGCGTGCCGGTTTCCCTTGCCACAGTGTATAACACGCTGCACCAATTCACCAGCGCTGGTCTGCTACGAGAAGTTGCCGTCGAAGGCGCCAAAACCTATTTTGACACCAACACGACCCAGCATTTTCATTTTTATCATGAAGAAAACGGGCAATTGATTGATATGCCCGCCGACATGATCCTCGTCAATGACCTCCCTGATGCCCCTGATGGCACCAAGGTCATGCAAATCGACGTCACTGTGCGGATCTCCAAAAAATAAACTATTCGAAAATTTCTCCAGGATATACCCCCCAGAGTTTTGTCTGCTCGATCCAGCCCTTGAAGCCACCGACCGACACAAAGCACCAGGCCCCGCTGCAAGATTTGATCAGCACCTGGACGCCCGACTCCAATCGCACAACAGTTGTCGAAGAGCTGCTGGCTTTTTGAAACAAAGAGATCGTGATCTTTTGTTTTTTCCAGGGACTGATCAGCCCCATGCGCAGCGCCGACAGAAGCCGGAAATAGACCCAGCCTTCTGTGCCAGTGCTATCGCGCACGCGGCGCCAATGCTCATGCTTGGCGGTCACTTCAAGCGGCAAGCCAAGGGAGCGATAGGTCCACAAGATATCATATTTACGCCCCGGCCCTTTGCGCACATGCACTTCATCGGACTTCAGAGTGGCAAAATGCGGTGTATAGGGGGCACTCGCAGCATAAACAGGTTTCGCAACAGCAAGCATCATCAAGCTGCCAACAAGCAACATGATGGCCAGCGCCGTGGATCGAAAAGGATAAGAACCGTTTGCATTCATCTGACAATTCCCCATGAGTGCTCTCTTCCTAAGGTAGGCTTTACCGCTTCGCAACATTTCTTCTATCATGTCTGATTAATGATGTTATGTATGAATGAATGATTGTCTGGATAACTCAAAGCTGTGATACAAATGAGACCGCGCTGATCCCGGAGCATAGACTCATAAACAGATTTCGGCTGTGTTTGTCTTAAATAGAGCAGAAGCGGGGAGAGAGGTACTGGTGAGCGCAAAAAAACCACTCGTCATTGTGACGCGCAGATTACCTGAACGCGTAGAAACACGCATGTGCGAACTGTTCGATACCGAGCTTAATATCAAAGACCAGCCAATGAGCGAAAAACAGCTCCTTGACGCAGTCGCTCGCGCCGACGTGCTGGTGCCCACCGTTACCGACCATATTGACAAAAAAATCCTCAATGCCGCCGGAAATAATCTAAAACTGATTGCCAATTTTGGCACTGGCGTTGATAAAATCGACCTGAACGCGGCCAGGCAGAAGGGCATTACCATTACCAATACGCCCGGCGTATTAACCGAAGATACCGCCGATATGACCATGGCGCTCATTCTTGCAGTACCACGCCGTCTGGTTCAAGGCGCCGCCTTCCTGCAGCAACGCATCGATGAATGGGAAGGCTGGTCCCCCACATGGATGCTTGGCCACCGCATTACCGGCAAGCGTCTTGGCATTGTCGGCATGGGCCGCATTGGTACCGCCGTTGCCCAACGGGCCCGCGCTTTTGGCATGCAAATCCACTATCACAATCGCCGCCCTGTCCCCAAAGAACTCGAAACCAGCCTTGAGGCTACCTATTGGGACAGTCTTGATCAAATGCTGGCGCGCATGGATATTGTGTCGGTGAACTGCCCTCATACCCCCGCCACCTTTCATTTATTGTCCAAACGCCGCCTCACCTTGATGAAACCCACCAGCTATATCGTCAACACTGCCAGAGGCGAAGTGATCGACGAAAACGCCCTCACTTTACTTCTCGACAAAGGCCTGATCGCGGGCGCTGGTCTTGATGTCTTTGAGCATGAACCAGCTATCAACCCCAAACTTCTCAAGAATGAGCGGGTCGTCGTGCTACCACATCTGGGATCTGCCACTATTGAGGGACGTGAAGCGATGGGTGACAAGGTGGTCATCAATATCAAAATGTTTATGGACGGACATATGCCGCCCGACCGGGTGCTGCTTGATGAGGCGTAATAATCCGCTCAATCCCCGTTAACGGGTCTGCGCTTGTTAGTAATGCCTATCTCACAAAAGCTGTATTCTGCTGACAGATTGTCCCTCACAAGGTGAGGTACGAGAACAGTAACATGGCACTTTTACAATGGTCAGATGAACTAAGTGTTGGCATCGATATCATCGACAAACAGCATATGATTCTGATGCGCGCAATCAATCTGCTTGCATTGGCGATTGAGAAAAACAGCGAGCGCGAATTGCTGGAGGCCATTTTCAAAACCCTGGCCGATTATACGGTCACCCATTTTGCCTATGAGGAAAAACTATTCGACCATTTTGACTATCCTCAATCAATCGAGCACAAAAAAGACCATCAGGCTCTGCGGGACAAGGTCTCTGTCCTCAAGGATAGATTTGATGCTGGCGAGGATAATCTTGGCCCGCAAGTACTCAAATTCCTCGTCGAATGGCTCACCAAGCATATTTTAGGCAAGGACAAACGCTACGCGTCCTTCATTCTCGAGGGTATGGAACGCCAGGGTAAAAACCTGTCCTAGATGGGCCCTCGCCTGGTCCATTGGTCCAGCCCTGCCCCTCCCCGGATCTGCATCTTGAAATGAGGAGGGGCAATTTCCATATTTATGATGTTCGCTGGTGCCTGTCCAAAATCATGGACCCAAAAGGGCTTGCGGCAGATATGAAAATATCACCCGTTGCTTGTTAAAGGACTTCAAATATGTCGCGTCTTACGCCACTGGGCAGCCCCTTGCTGCTAGGATTTGACGAAATCCAACACTTTCTTGATCGTGCCGGAAACGGTTCGGGGGAAGGCTATCCTCCCTATAATATTGAACGCTTTGACGGTGAGGGGGACGCTGGCGAACAGTTGCGCATCACGCTGGCCGTTGCCGGTTTCAAAGTCGATCAATTGTCCATCACGCTGGAGCATAACCAGCTGACCATACGAGGTCACCAAAGCGATGAACAAAAAAGTGACTATCTTCACCGGGGCATCGCGGCGAGACAGTTTCAACGCACGTTCGTCCTTGCCGATGGCATCAAAGTCATCAATGCCGATCTCAAAAACGGCCTATTATCAATTGCACTTCATCGACCACAGGCAAAACATCAGATCATCGAAATCAATATTATTGACCTTGGTTAACATCACTTCGTGATCAAACAAAATTGATATTTTGTGGGCACAGCGACCCTAACTTGGCCGCAAATAGCTCGTATTTTAAGATCAAGACCATTGCCTTATATGAGAGTTCAGGGTTTAATGGTAGGCCGAGCACATATGATGGGTTGCTGAATATCAAAACGAGCGCCCATATGATTGTATCTCGTAGTGAGCAGGAGGAATGGACAAATGGAAGAATATGAAAAACTGGGGATTGAACCCTCTGACGATGCCATGAGCCTGCTTGAATTTACTCACTTGGGTGAGGGTGAAGTTGCCTATATCAAGCCCCTGGCCAAGGCTGAAGCCTATCGACTGTTTCCTGCCCTTGAAGAAATCGAAGACGATAGTCCGCTTTACTCTTTGCATGCTGCCGATGGCACCCCATTGATGCTCACCGACAGCCGTGCCGAAGCTTTTGCTGACGCCATCGATAATGATCTGGAACCCTTAAGCGTTCACTAGATTTATCTCGCGGCTATTCACGCTTCGCGCTGTAGCGCACCCTATCGGAGGCCCGGCGTAGCAGACAAGCCGTGAGATAAATAAAACGATCACGCGTTCCGTCGGGCCATCTCGCGATAAAACGCCTCAGGGCTCACACCAAGCTGCTCTGCAACATTCTTCCAGCAACCTTTCGCTGGCATGTCATGATCGACAAAAGCAAGCCAGGCATCAAGGCGTTCGCGCACGGTTTTCTTTGTCAAAATTTCACTGCGATATCGTGCCGATTGGACTTCTTTGGCCAGATGTACGGACCAGAGTTCAGAAAAGTGTTGATCCTTTTTAAGATTTGCCAAAAATGCAGATCTGGACAATTGCGACACCAATGCTGGCATCGAGGCAACCGCATCACAATGATAAACTCGTGAATACACAGATGCCTCAGCAAGAATGGTTAGATCAGTGGCACGCTGAAGCGTGATCGCAGTGCCATCAAGCTGGGGACGGGTAAGTTCAACAACCCCCTCCTCAACAATAAAAACAGATTGCACCTCATCGCCCTCATGAAACAAAAAAGCTCCCTTTTCCATCACGCGGCGCTTTTCAGCTCTTTCCATAAGGTGTTCGGCAAAATTTCCAGACATGATAATGATCATATGTGATCCAACCAAACTCTGCCAAACCTTTCTTAAATGATATATGTTAAACGGAGAAAAAATGATGCAGATGAGCAAAATTCTGATGATCGGGCTGATTTTTGCGATCAGTAGCTGGAGCGCCTTTCCAAAATCATCTATCGCCAGCCAAGACAACCGCCAAATGGTGGAACTCCCAAAAATGATGCAAGAACATATGTTGGCTAATATGCGCGATCATCTTGTGGCTTTGAACGAAATGCTGGGCGAATTGGCGCAAGGCGATATCGATAAAGCCAGCGTAATCGCAGAAAAACGCCTTGGCATGTCTTCCATGTCTTTGCACGGTGCAGCGCATTTGGGTAAATTCATGCCAAAAGAAATGGGCGTAATCGGCACCAATATGCATCGCGCGGCCAGTCAGTTTGTAATCATCGCCAAAAATGCCGAGCTTGAACCTAGCAAAAAATCTCAGCGAAAAATATATAAAGCCCTCCAGGAAATCACCGCAAACTGCAATGCCTGCCATCAAGGATACCGTATTCGATAGGGCGCGGTGACATTTTTGAACTGTTGAAGCGGTCATGGCTGCTTGATCAAACATCCTCATTTGCCAAACTTTGCCACAAGTGATAGGTTCGCCTACGGGCGCCAATCACCAAATCATAAGCAAGCCCGTCACAAAAAAAGTCTGCAAATACTTCCTTTCGCATATCCGTGAACTTGGGGGGGAACAGGCAACATAATTGCGAGAAGGTTTAAGAGATGATGACAATCAAAAAAGTACTTGGCACGTTTATCACGGCGGCAGCTGTTGCAGCATTTGTTTCAACGACTGCCATGGCTGGCGTTGCCGGAAAATACAAACGTCCAAATGGTAAAATGGCAACCGTTTCAAATTGCTCCGGCGGAATTCGCGCCGTCGCCTCAAATGGCACGGTGATGTTTACCTGTGCCAAAAAACGTGGCAGTGCCTGGAAAAGCAAAACAATGAAACATCCGGAATTCCCTGGCACATTTGATGGTACCGTTCGCAGAACCAAAAAGGGTCTAAATGTTCAAGGTTGCTTTGGCTTTATCTGCCCGGCCGAAAACTGGACCAAACAATAGGTTCTCGTAACTTTAAAAAGTACGCCGCTCTCAATCCAGATTTTGAGGGCGGCATTTTTTTGTGCTCGCGTTTAAAACGCTAACATTCCACCACATTGACCGCCAACCCGCCGCGGCTTGTTTCTTTATAGCGTGCCTTCATATCGAGACCTGTTTGCCGCATGGTTTCAATGCAGTTGTCCAGTGGCACAAAATGAGAGCCATTGCCGCGCAGGGCCAAGGATGCTGCCGTCACCGCTTTCACCGCGCCCAGAGCATTGCGCTCGATACACGGCACTTGCACTAATCCGCCAATCGGGTCACAGGTCATCCCCAAATGATGCTCAAGGGCAATTTCAGCAGCATTTTCAATCTGCTCATTGGTGCCGCCATTTGCGGCCGCAAACCCAGCAGCAGCCATCGCTGACGCTGATCCCACCTCTCCCTGACAACCAACTTCGGCGCCCGATATAGACGCGTTATGGCGAATCACACCTCCAATCGCCGCCGCTGTCAAAAGAAAGTCGCAGATCCCTTGCTTGCTGGGTTCGTTGCAAAGTTCGCTATAATAACGCAAAACCGAGGGGATGACCCCGGCCGCGCCATTGGTCGGAGCGGTCACGATACGCCCACCAGCCGCGTTTTCTTCATTGACGGCTATAGCGTAAACACTCAACCAGTCCATTGCCAAATGCGGTTCGGGGCGGTTATTGCCACTTTCAGAGAGCAATTGCTGGTAGAGTTTAGCAGCACGGCGTTCAACTTTTAAGGCTCCGGGTAATCGCCCCTCACCTATCAGTCCTCGATCAATGCAAGCATGCATGGTCTGCCAGACATCATCCAGCCCTGCATCGAGGTCGCTGACACCGCACGCCATCTCATTGACTCGTTTCATCTGGGCGATGCTCAAACCAGACGCGCGGCCCATCACCAGCATTTGCGTGGCATTATTGAACGGATGTGGCACATCAGGTTGCAAATATGGCCCCTTTTTGGCCTCAACCTGCTCACTCATTTCGCGCTCGTTTTGCACAAAGCCGCCACCGGTGGAATAATAGATCGCCTCAAGCAGCAGTTCGCCGCCCTTGCAAAACGCAGAAAACTTCATGCCATTGGCATGGGCTGGCAGTACTTCACCAAATTGAAAGATGATGTCGCGCTCTAGATCAAACGCTAGCGTTCCACAGCCAGGAACGAGCAAGGATTTTTGCTTCGAGAGTGTTGCCAACTGGACCGGGATTCGATCTGGGGACACTGTTTGCGGGCGCTCGCCAAGCAGTCCCAGAATGATCGCGGTATCAGAAGCATGCCCCTTACCCGTAAAAGCCAGCGAGCCATAGAACTCACATTGAATACGAACAGGCTGGATATTTTGGCGCACCAACCGCTCGACAAATCTTTTAGCCGCTACCATCGGCCCCACCGTATGCGAAGACGAGGGCCCGATGCCCACCTTGAACAGCTCAAATATGCTTAGAAACATAAGCTGACCTTTGGCCTTTTCTTCCCTCGCAAATTACGACTGCCGCTCAATCATCAGCTTCTTGATCTCTGAAATCGCCTTGGCTGGGTTGAGCCCCTTTGGGCAGGTTTTAGTGCAGTTCAAAATCGTATGACAGCGATAGAGCCGAAACGGGTCCTCGATGCGATCAAGGCGCTGGCCCTTTAGCTCATCGCGACTATCAATGAGCCAGCGATAGGCCTGCAGGAGATTGGCCGGGCCAAGATAGCGATCGCCATTCCACCAATAGCTCGGACATGCGGTCGAACAGCAGCCACACAAAATACACTCATAGAGCCCGTCAAGCTGCGCGCGCTCTTCGCGGGACTGACGCCATTCATGCTGCGGCTCCGGGGTCTCCGTGCGCAAAAACGGTGTAATATTGGCATGCTGAGCAAAAAAACCGCTCATGTCCGGCACCAGATCCTTGACCACCGAGAGATGCGGCAGTGGATAAACACCGATATTGCCACGAAAACTTGCAATCGATGTGGTGCAAGCCAACGTGTTTAGACCCTTGATATTCATGGCGCATGACCCGCACACACCCTCGCGGCAAGAACGACGAAATGTTAAGGTTGGATCGATCTCGTTTTTGATTTTCAGCAAGGCGTCCAGCACCATCGGCCCACAATCATCGAGATCAATCGTATAAATATCAAGACGGGGTGGATCCTCTTTTTCAGGATCATAGCGATAGACATGAAATTTCTTGAGGCGGGTGGCCCCTTCTGGAACCGGCCAGTTCTTGCCCTTGCCGACTTTGGAATTTTTGGGGAGTGTCAATTGTACCATGTCTTTATTCCAACTTTCTGCGAACCCATGTGTAGTATTGCAACAAATCAAATCTGTTGTTGGAAAATCATAGGCAGATCACGACGTTTGACAATGATAAACTTGAAAAAAAATAATTTAATGACATAAACTTGCTATTCAAAAGGAATATATTATGTGCAACCTACATGGATGCGGCGACGATCACGCGAACAAACCCAAACCAGAACTATCAAACAATGATAGACGCAACTTTATCAAAGGCGCCATTGCTCTGCCGGTGGCGACCATTCTCGCCTATCCCGATTTGACCAAAGCGGCCGCTGACACGACCAAGCCAGTCAGCGTTCCAATGCCTAACAAGGGCCAAGGTCCCCAAGGCATGGCTACCGGCGTCATCGCCATACCGGCCACCCTGCCCGCCCCGACCGTTTTACTGATCCATGAGTGGTGGGGCCTCAATGATCATATCAAGAGCATGGCCGCGCAATTCGCTGCACAAGGCTATATCGCCGTTGCCATCGATCTTTATGGCGGCAAGGTTGCCACCAATGGCAAAGACGCCCAGCGTTACATGGGCGCAACGGACGCCACACTTGCCACCTCGCAACTACAAACCATGGCCAACTATCTACGTTCCCACAAAAACAGCACCGGTAAACTCGGCACGGTCGGCTGGTGCTTTGGCGGCGGCTGGTCATTGAATTGCTCCACCAGCACACCAGTGGACGCTACCATCATCTATTATGGCAATGTCAAAAAACCGGCCGCTGATCTGGCAAACCTCAAGGGGCCGGTGCTTGGCCATTTCGCCACCAAAGACAAATGGATCAACAAGGCGATGGTGTCAGGCTTTGAAAGCGAAATGAAAAAAGCCGGTAAAACCAATCTTGCTGTTCACTGGTACGAAGCCGACCACGCCTTCGCCAACCCCACAAGTTCGCGCTACGACAACAAGGACGCCGCTCTCGCCTGGCAACGCACATTGGATTTTTACAAAAAACACTTGAGCTAGGCGTCGCGAAAATCCCCGCTCCCAGTCAAAAGGAGGGGCTTGAGATAGGGAGACAAACAAATGTGCAAGTGCACAACCATCATCCTGCGAAAAAAAGGCGCTGCTCTGCGCTGAGCGGCAAAGGACCAGCCCCATGTATCGCGTGACAAGCAGAGATGACGAGAGAGGCGCATATCTATCGCCCCTCTCGTATTCCACAACTTCTAGATGTTATCCGAGCCCACAGCTTCCCTCCCCGCCCCTGACCAATCAACGCGCAGGGTCAGGAACATGGTGGCGCTGAGCATCACGAAACCGAGCAGTGCACCCGCTATCAGGGCATAATCTTCCAAACTCAAGACCATGTACAAGAATCCGTAGATCACCAGGAAGATCGCCAACATGATGAGGCCCTTTTTGAGGCTTTGCTGGATTTTGCCGACATAGAGCGACAGCATGCCTCCGGTCGCCAGCGCCGAGACCATATAGGCTTTAAAAAAGCCGATATGTTCGGACATGGACAATAGCAGCACATAGAAAAACACCATCATGATGCCGACAAACAAGTATTGTACCGGGTGCACGCGCCGCCCAGATAAGAGCTCCATCACAAACACGCCAGCAAAAGCTGTTACCAAAAACATCAAGCCATATTTCAAAGCGCGATTGACAAGATCATAATGATCGAGAGGGATATAGAATTTGACGCCGAACATGGTGCGCCCGAACTGATCTAATGAGCGGCCAGAGGATAGGCTCGTCAGCATTTTGCGCCTTACCACCGGTCTGCGGCTCACATTCCTTGATGCGGCATTGGGGAAACCATTGAACACGGAGACATCGTCCCCGACCCAGCTTTGCGGGATGGAGCGCGCCAGATGCGGCACCTGCCAGCTGGCGCTAAAGCCATCCTTCGAGATCTTGCGGGTCTTTGGCAAAAACGCCCCGTCAAAACTTGGATGTGGCCAATCTGAAGTGATCGAAATTTCCGTATCACGACCTGCTGGTGCAAAGCGCAGCGCCTGCGATCCGGCAAAGCTTAAATCCGTTGAGAAATGAAACGCTGGCATTGGCCCTTCCGGTTTGCCACTGCTTGGAAACAAGCGCGCATGAATACCGCTCATGCCGCGCGCTTTGGGCATGCCAATGCTTGGCTCAAAATTGACTTTATGACCATTATTGATGGTCAGATCCGCAGTTTCCTTGAGGCCCGAAACGCTTGACAGGGCCAGCGAAAACACCGTGTCTTTCCATCTGATCTCCACTGCATTAGGCGCGATTTTGCCAAAATCAGGCGTCTTGAAACGCCCCGCCAGTTTGAGGTCGGCATTATACACCGTCGCCTCATAGATCGAGCGGTGCAAAACTTTTGAGCGTACCTTGCCATTAATCGAGAGCACATCAGGCAAAAAAATTGCGCGGCGCTCGATCAGCTGCTGCACCGGCTTGCCATCAGAAATCACCGTGCTCTTTTCAATAAAGGGAATGATCAAAAACGGCCCCTTGATATTTTGTTCAAGCCCCCAGCTACTGGCCACTTGCACACGCACATTGCGCGCATTGTTTTCACGCTCACTCACCATGGCCCAGACCAAGAATTGCGGGATCATCAGCATCAGAACAAGAAAACCGATCAGCGCGAACTTGAACCCCGGGGAGCAAAAAAGCCGTACCCAAAAACTGCCTGCATGCTCACTCATCATCATCTCCCTCTCATGTTAAAATCAAACCGATGCAAACATGCGAAAGCTTAGAGGCTCAAACAAGACCGAAATATCGAGAGAAAAAGCGAAAAATTTGCAGTTTTTGTGCACGAGGGGCGCACACGAGGGCGAGCTTTTGGCAAAAGCTCCGAATTGCCCGATTGACAAGAGCGCGTCATCGTCCTACGAGTTTCTTCCTTGACAGATTCTTCGAGCATGCTTGGACGATCTGCCGAGGCCCAGGTGGCGGAATTGGTAGACGCGCTGCGTTCAGGTCGCAGTGACCTTACGGTCGTGGAAGTTCGAGTCTTCTCCTGGGCACCA
>JAAETJ010001135.1 GCA_024228495.1 bacterium
CAACTCCGCCTGCACATCCTTGCTCCAGCCAAGGAACAGCTCATCGCCGCGTTCGATGACCGGGCGTTTCATCAAGGTTGGGTGTTGTTGCAAGAGCGCGATAGGTTCAACGCTCCTTGCTGCCTCGTCAAGACTACGCCATGTAGTCGAACGCGTATTAAGAAGGGCTTGCCCAAAGACTTCATAAAAGCGCTCAAGCTGTTCTTTGCTCAACGGCGTGTCGCGCACATCGTACAGCTCGGCGTCCAGCGCTTTTGTTGCCTTGCGGCAGGTGTCGCAGTTTTTAAGGCCATAGATTTTCATGTTCTTGATGCTCCCTCGACCATTAATCATAGCCGCACCACAATACACATTGTCTCAATGCAGCAAATCCATTTTCTTGACGATTTGTACAGCGATTTCTTCGACCGAAGTAGTGGATGTGTCATAGATGGGGACGCCGCTTAGTTTAAAAATCTCGTCGGCGCGGCGTACTTCCTGGCGGCAGGTTTGCAAGGCGGAATAGGGACTGTCGGGTCGCCGTTTCTGGCGAATGGCGTGCAGACGTTCAGGATTGATATGCAGGCCCACGACGCGCTCTTTCTTGTCACGCAGGAAGGGAGGCAATTGCTCGCCGTCAAGATCTTCGCCGGTCAACGGAAAATTGGCGGCACGGACAAAAAAGTGCATGGCCAGATACAGGCAGATTGGCGTTTTGGCACTGCGCGACACGCCCACCACGATGACATCTGCATTATCATAATGATTGGGCCGCAGACCATCATCATGAGCGAGGGTAAAATCGAGCGCCTTGGTGCGGCGCTGATAATCGCTGGCTTCGCGCAGCTCAAACCCCTCATGGCCAGCCCCCACTTTTGTGGCGTTGGGACTATGCAAAATTTTCTTCAAGGGGCTTAAAAAGGTCTCATACAGATCAATAATCGGTGCGCCACTGGCCGCCAGCAGATCGCGCAAGGGCGCTTCCACCAGCGTGCTGAATATGACGGGTGGCTCCTCCCCGTCTTTGATCGTGCGGGCAATATTACTGGCCAGCTCCCGCACCTTATCCTCATTGTCCATGAAGGCAAAACGATGGGTATGATATTGAATGCCGGGAAATTGCGACAGCAGGCTTTCGCCGTTCAGCTCGGCGGTACGCGCAGTGCGATCAGAAATATAATAAACCTGTCGTAAGTTTGGCTTGTCTGATGTCGCGCCCGTGATGCTCATTTGTACTAATTCCTCCCTTTTGTTTCCATTCGTTTTCAGCTTACACAATCTTTTGCAACTCGATCCAGTCTCGCACCTGCTTGAATGGGATACGCGACAGCGACCCAAACAAGTTATGACGGGTAAGCCGCGCCCTGGATATGCCCGGCGAAGTAATGCCGCATAAAAAGCGCGTCAGGGAGCGTGGGTCATTCAAAACTTGTGTGTTTTGCTCGCTGGACAGCAGATCTTGCACGCCCGCCACAAGTCCCTCGTCTATTGCTGGCGGTTCCTCTTTGGGGAAATGTTGCGGGCCGAGTAAGCAATGGGAGCAATGACCGCATGGCTCAGATCTCGTTTCCGTAAAATGGGCAGCCAGGGCATTGATCTGACAACTGTCAAGGCTCGCAAGATCAAGCACCTGCACCAACCGGGTGATCTCGGCATCCTCGCGTTTTTCCATGCGCGCAAACATTTGCCCCGCCAGCTCATACAAATCATCGGGTATTTTTAGCCGTTGATAGCGATGGCGTATACCTGCCGCCTTGACCTCAAACATTTGCCGGTCTCCCAGATAATCCAGAGACTTGATAACTTTCTCGCGATCACAATCCAGAGCGCGTGCCGTCTTTTCTGGATCAATATGGAACCAGATTCTCTTTTTCACAGACTGCTTGAAAATGCCTGCCAGAAAATCCGTTTGCGATCCCTCAAATTGCCCGAGAATTTCGCGTGAACTCATCAAGGGTTTAAACTGGTAGTCAGCATAGAAGGGGGTGCCGCCACGCAAATAACCTTCGAGCTCGAGATAGGTCATCAAGGTGCGCAACACCAGCGCGCGAATATCATGGGCGCTCGATAGCTCATACAGATTGACGTCGAAGCGCTCTTCTTGTGTAAACAAGGTGTTGACCAGGCCGCGCAAGGCATTAAGCGTTGGCGTATCGCCATAGACGAAATTTTCCAGCACAAAACGATCATCGTGGCAGATAAAGGCTTCGCAGATAGAGGGTTGATCATCGCGTCCTGCCCGGCCGATTTCCTGCGAATAGTTTTCAAGGCTCTTGGGGATATTATAGTGATAGACAAAACGGATATCGGCTTTATCGACCCCCATGCCAAAAGCGATGGTGGCCACCACGATGCCCTCGCTGGAGCCCATGAACCAATCTTGAATACCGGCCCGCACATCGGGTTTCATGCCAGCGTGATAGGCGCGGGCGCTATAGCCAGCTTCAATGAGGCGATCGGCAATCTCCTGCGCCGTTTTTTGCAACGTCACATAGATGATGGTGGAGCCGGTCGCACGTTCGCGTAATTTGGCCAACAAAAGATCATCTCGATCGCCTACAGCCACCGGTGTCATCAGCAAGGTCAGGTTGGAGCGATAAAAACCGGTGCGCACAGCACATTCTGGTGCGATCTCAAATCCGACGCAAACATCTTCCAGCACTTTGCTCGTGGCGGTGGCGGTCAGCGCCAGCACACATTTGGCGTTGAGGTCACGCGCAAATCCAGCAAGCTTCAAATAGTCCGGACGAAAATTATGCCCCCATTCGGAAATACAATGGGCTTCGTCCACCGCGAACAGCGAAATCTCAACTCCCTTTATAGCGGCGCGAAAACGTTCATTGTTGAAGCGCTCGGGGGCCACATACAGCATACGCAACTGACCATTGCGCACCCGCGCCATGACATCGCGATACTCATCAAGGCTCAAACTGCTATCGAGTTGAGAGGCAGCGATATTGCGCCTGGCCATCGCATCCACCTGATCTTTCATCAAGGCAATGAGCGGCGACACCACCAGCGTCAGTCCCGACTTCAACAAAGCGGGCAACTGATAGCAAAGCGATTTTCCAGCCCCCGTGGGAAACACCGCCGCTGCCGAGTGTCCCTCCATCAGATGCTCAATCACTTCGCGCTGACCGCCGCGAAAATGATCAAATCCAAAATAGTCCTTGAGCGCGCCATCAATGTCATTTGTCATCAGCAACAACTAACCCGTGCTGCTTGCTGCAAACAAGCTTATTGAGAAAAAAACAAACGAAGAGAGATATCTCGAGAACCTTACCAAATCAGAGCCCGACCGGGCGAGCACCGAGCTGGCCGTGCCATCGCAGACCCGAACAAAGTGAGGAATAGCAAGCCGTGAGATAGGGAAATGGCGGAAAGAGAGAGATGCGATTATATAATTTAATAGCAAAGCAAACAACGACCAAACCCACCCCTTCCCCCTCTTTGTATTCTTGGGGGGGGGAGAGGGGGTAAATCTAACGATTACTCCCCCAAACTCCCCGACCGTCTTTTCTCGCATCCGCCAGATGATACGCCACCTCGTAGCTTGCGGGCAAAGAGATCTGCTGCTCGGCCCATGTCAACCGCTCCACGAGCGCCTGCGCCAGCCTATGCGCGATGCCAAAGCTGATCTTGAAACCACCCGTTAGCACATGCACACGCTCGCTATCGCCAAGCGCGCCGACAATCGGTTCCTTGGCGAAGGAGCGCGGCCGCACCCCGGCCCAACGCTCCAGCAATTGTGCATTTTTCAAGCGCGGACAAAGCTCTCTGGCGCGTTCAATAAAACCGCTGCATTGATCCTCATCGACCTCATCAGCACTGTGCCAGTCCTTTTGCGAATTGCTGCCCACCGCCACCGTGCCATCACCGTGAGGTACGACATAAACGCCATTATCATAAAGTGCCGGCAAATCCGCCACGCCCGGCAATCTAAACAGCGCCGAATGCCCCTTGATGCCATGACCAAGGTCTTGGCGTGTCAATTCCTTCACCAAACCATAAGTTTCATATCCCGCTGCCAGAATAACACGGTCAGTTTTGATCGAGCGCGTCCCGCATCTCGACATCACCAACCCCGCTTCCTCAAGAAACTGGCCATAAACAAAGTCCTCAATGATCTCTACTGTTCCCTCCAGCGAAGCTTTCAACGCTGCTGTCAGCAATCTTGGGGCGGCACGGGCGCTCAGCGTATCATACGCCAGCCCCATCGGCGCCATAGCGGGATTGATCCAGTCTTCAAAACCTTGCACATCCACTTGCTCAAAGCGATATTGCCGCTGCTTCATTTGCCAATGTTCGGACGCCCCGGCCACGCAGCGCTGCATGCGATTAGCAAAACCCTCAACACGAATAGGCATCAAGCGCCCAGTCTGGCCATAACCGGTCACCAGACCAGTGGCCACTTCCAACTTGCCAATCAATGCAGGCAATTCGTCAAGCGCGCGCCATTGGAACTGTTTCTTTTCATTATTGCTGTCGGGAAGATGTGGTGCCAGCGCCCCCAGCACACCATTACTGCCCCCGCGACCGCATAGCTTATAATCAACAAGAATGACGCTGAGCCCGGCATCGGCTGCATATTTTGCCGCCCACAGGCCAAGGATACCACCACCGACAATGACAAGATCACTGCTCATTTATAATACTCCACAGGGAAAAATTCGCATTGCGGGATAAAACCTTTATAAGGGCATTTATGAAATCTGATGCCGATCTAACATGGATTGACGATAACGCGCCATACTCCAGGCGCTTTAAAGATCGCTATTTCTCGGCGGCTGATGGACGCCAAGAAACCCGAGAGGTTTTTCTGACGGGTAATGGCTTGCCAAAACGCTGGCAATCAAGCGCCCCTTTTCACATAGCAGAACTTGGTTTTGGCACCGGTCTCAACTTTTTTGAAACCCTGTCGGCCTGGCAAAAAACAGCTCCCGAACAGGCAAGACTCACATACACCTCTTTCGAGCAATATCCCCTTGCACGGGAACAAATCGGTCGCGCCCTTGCCAACTGGCCAGACCTCGCCAACCTTGCCTCTCCTTTACTTGCCCAACCATCCGCCAAGAAAATTCAATTTGGCAATGTGGAGCTGAACCTCATATTGGGAGATGCGCGCCACACCGTAGCGCAATGGGGTGAGCAAGTCGACGCCTGGTATCTGGACGGCTTTTCCCCGGCCAAAAATCCGCAGCTCTGGGAGCTTGATTTGATGCACTCGGTTTTTGATCATACCAAAATTGGCGGCACCTTTTCCACCTATACAGCCGCCGGCTTTGTGCGCCGCAACGTGCAAAGAGCAGGATTTAACGTGCGCCGGGTGCAAGGCTTTGGTAATAAGCGCGAACGGTTACAAGGGCATCGGGTAAGGTAATGATGTCTTGCATCCCCCCGCATATGAGATAAATACAAGGCATATATATTTCCCCGGTTGAGGAGCCGCATGAATGGCAAAAACACTTTACGATAAAATCTGGAATGATCATCTCATCGACACCAGCGATAATGGCAGCTCGTTGATCTATGTTGATCGTCATCTCGTGCATGAGGTCACCAGCCCACAGGCCTTTGAAGGGTTGCGTGTGGCGGGGCGCGAAGTGCATGCCCCCAAGAAGACCCTGGCGGTGCCTGACCATAATGTGCCAACTCGTGATCGCGACAAGGGGTTTGATAGCGAAGAAGGCCGTATTCAGGTCGAGACACTGGAGAGAAATTGTGCCGAATTTGGTATTCCCATTTTCCATATGAATGACGAACGCCAGGGCATTGTCCACATCATCGGCCCGGAGCAAGGCTTTACCCTGCCCGGTACGACCATTGTCTGCGGCGATAGCCACACTTCCACACATGGGGCCTTTGGCGCTTTGGCGCATGGTATTGGCACCTCTGAAGTCGAGCATGTGCTGGCCACCCAAACACTGATCCAGAGCAAAGCTAAAAACATGAAAGTGCTGGTCAATGGCCAGCTGTCGCCAGGCCTCACGGCCAAGGACATCATCCTCGCCATCATTGGTGAAATGGGCACGGCTGGTGGCACCGGACACGTCATCGAATTTATGGGCGAAGCTATTCGCGCACTCACCATGGAAGGGCGCATGACGGTTTGCAACATGACCATTGAAGGTGGCGCACGAGCGGGCCTTATCGCCCCTGACCAAACGACCTTTGAATATTTCCTCAACCGCCCCATGTCGCCAAAAGGCGCAGATTTTGATCGAGCGCTAGAATATTGGCAAACGCTGCATTCCGATGATGGAGCTCATTTCGACAAGGAAATCGTTCTGGACGCCAGCAATTTGCCGCCAACTTTGACATGGGGAACAAGTCCCGAAGATGTGGTCTCGATCACCGGCGAGGTGCCCGATCCAAACGACATAGAAGACATCGCCATCCGCGAAGCCAAAACCCGTGCCCTTGACTATATGGGACTAAGCGCTGGCACCAAAATGACCGACATAAAGATCGACCGCATGTTTATCGGCTCGTGCACCAATGGCCGCATCGAAGATCTGCGCGCTGCCGCTGCCATCGCCAAACAACACCATGTCAATGAAAATGTAGCCGCGATGATTGTGCCAGGTTCCGGGCTGGTGAAACACCAGGCCGAGAACGAGGGGCTGGATAAAATCTTTATCAAAGCTGGTTTTGACTGGCGCGATCCCGGCTGCTCTATGTGCCTTGCCATGAACGCCGATCAACTGGAGCCGGGCGAGCGCTGCGCTTCCACTTCAAACCGCAATTTTGAAAGCCGCCAAGGGCGCGGCGGACGCACCCATCTCATGTCACCCGCCATGGCGACCGCAGCTGCCATTGCCGGGCATTTTGTCGATGTGCGTGAGTTTATCAAGGCTGGTCAATAAGAGGAACTGACGTGCCAGCTGGCAAAAAATCTTCAAAATTCATGAGTGTAAAAAAAAATGGATGAGCCGGTATCATCTATTGGGAACCTCTAAAAATTCTCCAATGTTAAGTAATTGTTAAAGATAAATGTAATGCTATAGGCGTAGCCAAATACTTCAGCAATCGATTGGAGCGACCAGACATGTCTTATCTTTTATACCCGTTAAAACGCCAATATATTGTCTGGACGCTGTCTGTTTTTATTACGATCTTGTTGTTTGGACTTGCCTTTTTTTTTCCAGACTGGAAATATGCGCTCGGCATACCGGCCTTAGTGACTCTTGGCCTTAGTCTGTTGGGCCTGAACGACTATAGGCAAACTGGTCGTAGCATTTTGCGCAGTTTTCCCATCGCCGCTCATATTCGCTTTCTGCTTGAAGGCATCAGACCCGAAATCAGGCAATATTTTATCGAAGGCGACAAGGAAGGAACGCCTTTTGGCCGTGACAAAAGATCCATTGTCTATCAACGCGCCAAAAACCAACTCGATAAGCGCCCCTTTGGCACCCAATATGATGTCTATAAAGAAGGCTATGAATGGCTTAATCATTCCATGGTGCCAAAGCCCGTGGTCAAAAAACCTTTTCGCGTCACCGTTGGAGGACCTTACTGCAAGCAACCCTATAGCGCCTCCATCCTCAATATTTCAGCTATGAGCTTTGGGTCGTTAAGTGCCAATGCCATTATGGCTCTTAATGAAGGCGCAAAAATTGGCTCCTTTGCTCACGATACAGGCGAAGGCGGTGTCAGTAAATATCATAAAAAACATGGCGGCGATCTGATCTGGGAAATCGGCTCAAGCTATTTTGGCTGCAATGACGGGAACGGTAATTTCTCACGTGATCACTTCAAAAAAAATGCCGCGCTCGATCAAGTTAAAATGATTGAAATCAAACTGTCGCAAGGAGCCAAACCCGGTCATGGCGGCATCCTGCCAAAAGCCAAAATAACCCCGGAAATCGCTGAAGCCAGAGGCATACCGCTCAATCGAGACTGTGTGTCTCCCGCTTACCATTCGGCGTTTTCAACGCCTCTCGAACTGATCGAATTTATTTCCCAATTACGGACTCTTAGCAAAGGCAAACCGATCGGTTTCAAATTATGTATCGGCCACCCCTGGGAATTTGCCGCCATTTGCAAAGCCATGATTGAAACCGGCGTCACCCCCGATTTTATCGTCGTTGATGGCGCCGAAGGCGGCACCGGTGCCGCTCCTCTGGAATTCACCGACCATATGGGCATGCCCCTGCGTGAGGGGCTATCCTATGTGCATAATATGCTGATCGGCCTTGATCTGCGCGAACATATCAAGCTGGGTGCCAGCGGCAAAATCGTTTCTGGTTTCGATATGGCACGGGCTATGGCGCTTGGTGCAGACTGGTGCAATTCAGCGCGCGCCTTCATGTTTGCACTTGGCTGTATTCAATCGCAACATTGCCATACAGACGAGTGCCCTGTCGGCGTTGCAACGCAAAATCCCTTACGTACGCGTGCTATTGTCGTGGAACGCAAATCCAAACGGGTCACCAATTATCAAAAAGCTACCGTCAAGGCTCTGGCCGAACTGGTAGCCTCCGCCGGGCTGGACCATCCCACGCAATTTGATCGTGACCATTTTGCCGTACGCACAGCGCGCGACCAGGTCGAATCTCTCGCCGATCTGTTTCCCCGCATCAAGCTTGGCGCAATTTTAGAGGGAGACGCCCTACCGTTTTTCATGAAAGCCTATGATATGGCGGAAGCAAACAGTTTTTTACCCCGAGAAAGCGCCAAAATCAAAATGGTTGAATCTGCTTAAGACAAGCGCTCTCAATACACCGCACAGGGTGACGGTCGAATAAAAGTCATATACAAATATGCTGCAACGTCACTTTGCAAAAAGCATTCGACCAAATGACCACCCTGCTCTCGCTCTTTTTTGGCGCCTTTCTGGCAGCAACCATCCTACCCTTTTCTTCCGAACTCATGCTGGTGGCTGCTTTAAAAGCCGGCGAGATCTCCACACCTGCTTTGGTTTTTATCGCCACTCTCGGCAATGTATTGGGTGCCTTCGTCAACTGGTTACTTGGCAGATATCTGCTTCAATGGCGCGACAAAAAATGGTTCCCGTTCAGCAAAGCGCAATTACAAAAAGCCTCAAACCATTTTCAAAAATATGGCCTGTGGTCATTGCTATTTGCATGGATGCCAGTGATCGGTGATCCGCTGACTTTTGCGGCGGGTGCCCTGTCGGTGCACCTCGCTCCCTTTCTCATTCTTGTCACCATCGGAAAAACCGTCCGCTATATTTTTATCGGCTGGGTCGTTTAATGAGCTTTTGCTCTTTTTGGATGGTCCATAAATCTTAAATAGCGGCTATGAACCCAGCCCGTGGTTTGCGCATAACTAACCTGATGCCATTTTCCGCGTTTGCGCCCGGATTTAATCACACAAGCTGAACCCGGTGGAATAGCGCCAATTTTGCGGTAATGCACACTTGGCCCAGTTCTGATATTCAGCACATCCCAACTCGCCACGTGCTCAACCTTATAGGTACCGCAACAAGCACAAGCCATCGCCGCCTGACCTCCATAAATAATGCCCGCCAATAAAATGGGGAGTGCAAGTGAAATTTTTTTGATGATCATTTAAGTTCCCTCCAAAAGCTAAGGTCAATATCTGCCCGTCCTTTATGTCTCGATCAAACAGTTAGTCGCACGAGGAAACAATATGGTTTCAAATTTTTAGATTATGTCTGGCGCACACCAAAAATCGCCGAGCCAACCCGTATACATGTGGCACCCAGCGCAATAGCAGTATTAAAATCAGCGCTCATACCCATCGATGTCTTTTTAAGACCAAGCTCATCGGCGATTTTTTTGAGTAATGCAAAATGCAGCGCTGCTTCCTCGTCGACCGGGGGAATACACATAAGGCCCGCGATCTGCAACCCCAACTCATCGCGGCAAAAGTGCGTAAACTCTTTTGTCTCCAAAGGGTCAATACCCGCCTTTTGCGGCTCCTGCCCAGTATTGACCTGGATCAGCAATTCTATCTGCTTGCCTTGCTTGTCGATCTCTTTTTTAAGCACCCGGGCTATTTTTTCTCGATCCACCGTATGAATGACATCAAACAACGCCACCGCGTCGCCCGCCTTGTTCGATTGCAAAGGACCGATGAGATGCAGCTCAATACCAGCATATTGGACACGCAACGAGGGCCATTTCTCCTGCGCTTCCTGCACACGATTTTCACCAAACAAGCGATGGCCGAGCTCAAGCACAGGCATAATCGTGTCGGCTTCAAATCGCTTGCTAACGGCAATCAACTCGACATCGCTCTCAGAACGACCAGCTTCCTTGCAAGCTAAACTCATCTGTTCTTTTACATTTTCAATTCCGTGGCTCATTTGATACCCCTTGAATCCTTTGCAAACGCCATTGGGGACTGGTCCCCAAACTCCATCACTTTAATATGGGGATGAAAGGGGCTGGCCCTTTTCATCCCGCCGCATAGGCGATTTCTTGTTTCTTTTTGCCTTCCTCTCTCTTGACCCGCAAGGGTTTATTGTCCTTGATGGCGCACAGATAAGAAACAACAGGAAACGGCTAACATGGCAACTGAACAGTCGAACGAGCGCTATAACGCACCGGTACGAGAAAAGTATTGGCAAAAGGTCTGGCAGGACAAGAAGACATTTTGCACGAGCAATGACGATGAACGGCCAAAATATTATGTGCTGGAGATGTTCCCCTACCCTTCCGGCCGTATTCATATGGGCCATGTCCGCAATTATGCAATGGGCGATGTGGTAGCCCGTTTCAAGCGGGCCAAAGGCTTTAATGTGTTGCATCCCATGGGCTGGGACGCGTTTGGTATGCCGGCCGAAAATGCTGCCATGCAACGAAAGGTGCATCCCGGCGAATGGACTTATCAAAATATTGCCACTATGCGCTCGCAGCTGAAAATGCTTGGCCTGTCCGTTGATTGGGACCGCGAATTCGCAACATGCGATGTTGAGTATTATCATCAGCAGCAAAAACTGTTTCTGGATTTTCTCAAAAAAGATCTGGCCTATCGGCGCTCCAGCAAGGTCAATTGGGACCCCGTGGACAATACTGTGCTGGCCAATGAGCAGGTGATCGATGGCAAGGGCTGGCGCTCGGGCGCGGATGTGGAGCAGCGCAAGCTGACGCAATGGTTTCTCCGCATCACACATTTTGCCGATGATCTGCATGCCAGCCTCGACACGCTGGACCGCTGGCCTGAAAAAGTGCGGGTCATGCAGAAAAACTGGATCGGCAAAAGCGAAGGTGCTCTCGTACGCTTTGCGCTTGATGAGCAAAAATGCCCGGATGGGTTTTCCCAGATCGAAGTTTTCACGACCCGCCCTGACACCTTGTTTGGTGCAAGTTTTTGTGGCCTCTCCCCCGATCATCCTCTGGCAATCGAAATTGCAAAAACCAACCCAGAACTAAAAAACTTTATCAAGGAGTGCGAGCGTGCTGGCACCACCCAGGAAGAAATCGATACTGCGGAAAAACTAGGCTTTAATACCGGCCTCACGGTCACGCATCCACTTGATGACAACTGGCAAATACCCGTTTATGTGGCCAATTTCATTCTCATGGATTATGGCACCGGCGCCATTTTTGGCTGTCCGGCTCATGATCAGCGCGATCTGGATTTCGCCCGTAAATATGAGCTGGGTGTCACGCCCGTTGTAGTGCCTTCGGGAGAAGATATCGAAAGCTTCCAGATCAAAGAGGAAGCCTATACCGGCCCCGGCAAGCTGGCCAATTCCCGGTTCCTTGATGGCATGACGGTTAAGGACGCAAAAAAAGCGATCATCGACAAGCTCGATGAAACGGGCAGCGCCGATCGCCAGACACAATATCGATTGCGCGACTGGGGCATTTCTCGCCAGCGCTATTGGGGCTGCCCTATTCCCATTATTCATTGTAAAAAATGCGATGCAGTTCCTGTTCCAATCGACGAGCTGCCGGTCAAGCTGCCGGACGATGTAAGTTTTGACAAGCCGGGTAATCCGCTCAATCACCACCCCACATGGAAAAATGTGAAATGTCCCTCATGTGGCGCAAAAGCACGTCGTGAAACCGACACCATGGACACCTTTGTTGACAGCTCCTGGTATTATGCGCGTTTTTGCTCGCCCAAAGCCGATGTCCCCGTGGAACGCGAAGCCATTGATAAATGGCTGCCAGTGGATCAATATATTGGCGGCGTCGAACATGCCATTTTGCATCTGCTTTACTCACGCTTTTTCGCCCGAGCCATGCGCGCAACCGACCATCTGAGCATTAGCGAGCCATTTGCGGGTCTGTTTACGCAAGGCATGGTCAATCACGAGACCTATCAAGATGAAAGCGGCGCCTGGCTGGCCCCGGTTTATGTGCGCATCGAGGGAGATGGCTTTGATCGCAAGGCTGTTCATGACAAGACGGGTGAACCAGTGACCATCGGCTCCATCGAAAAAATGTCGAAATCAAAGCACAATGTCGTCGATCCTGATGATATTATCACCCATTACGGTGCCGATACCGCTCGTTGGTTTATGCTGTCTGACAGCCCTCCCGAACGCGATGTTGTCTGGACGGACGCTGGCGCCGAAGGAGCCTGGCGCTTTATTCATCGTTTGTCGCGCCTTGTCGATGACGGCGTTGAGCTAATGGCCGACCATGATACTCCTGAACCCGCTAAAATTGGTGACAAAGCTGTTGAATTGCGCCGCCACACTCATAAAGCCTTGCAAGCCGTTGGTACCGACATTGAAGGCCTTCGTTTCAATCGGGCTGTGGCGCAAATATACGAGTTTACCAAACATATCACCACAGCGCTCAAGAACTTTAAACGCGATAATCAAGGAGAGGCTTTTGCTCTTCGCGAGGCATTTACCTTCCTGATACAAATGTTTGGTCCTATGATGCCGCATCTGGCAGAGGATTGCTGGGCGCGGCTGCAATGCAACACTCTTTTGATTGATTCGCCCTGGCCGACCCCAATTAAAGCCCTTCTCATTGACGAAACGATCAAGATTGCCGTACAAGTAAACGGTAAGCGAAGGGATGAATTGACTATTCTGATAGCTGCCGCCAATGATGATATTGAAAAAGCGGCACTCGAATTGGATAATGTCAAACGATCAATTGGGGACAAAAAGGTAAGAAAAGTCATCATCGTTCCAAAAAGGATCGTTAATATTGTCATCTGACATGTAATGATTACTGGACAAATAATCAGCGCTTAAGCTGGCTGACTCGAAGATGATTTAGAATAAAGTAAAACGGCAAGGGGGCTCCTCTCACCGTCTTGACTTTTGGGGAATTGGTTTTATGGCCGGAAAGCAGATTGCCATAGTGAACGCTTTGAACAAACTCAAGCCGATGGGCGCAATTCTCGTATTTGCCCTGTTACTGGGTGCTTGTCGTCCTATGTATGGTGAAACCAGCATGGGCGTTCAGACCGTGACCGAACTTGCCACCATTGAAATCAATGAACTGCCAGGGCGTGTCGGCCAAAAGATCCGCAATGAACTTATCTTCTTGTTGACCGGTGGCGATCACCCTTCACAACCTAAATACAAGCTAGAAATTGTCTATCGGGAATCCTTACGGGGCGTACTGTATAGAAGAACTGACGATGCCGCCGGCAAGATCTATTCCCTTGACGTCACATACACGCTGCGCGATATCATCGGCAAAACCGAATTGACCAAAGGTCGTAGCCACGCCAGAGCTGCCTTTGACAAACATAAATCGACCTATTCCAATATCCGCGCTGAACGCGATGCCAAAAACCGCGCGGCAAAAGATATAGCCAATGATATCAATACCAGATTAGCGGCCTATATTTCCAGCAATCGCTAGGGCTTGCATCTATGGTTGCGATCAAATCCCACCAGTCTGACAGAATCATCCAGGACCCGCAAAAAGACAAGCACGCCTATTTATTCTATGGCACAGATGAAGGCCGCATAAGCGAAAACGCTACTTTATTAGCCAAAAATTGGTCCGCAAAACATGGTGACGGCGGTGAAATCATAAAGATAGACGATCGATCGATCGCCGATAATCCAGATATAATTGCCATTGAAGTGCGTTCTGTGTCGATGTTTGGTGGATTTTCCGTTATCCGGCTGGCGCTAAGCAACCGTATCAGACCAGATCTCATCAAGGAGCTTATTGAGCTCAAACCAAAAAATCTAATTATACTGGAAGCGGGTAACCTGAAAGCATCTTCCGCCATGCGCAAGCTGTTTGAAAAACTCAAAAATACGGCCGCTATCCCCTGCTTTCCAGATGAAGCCCGAGATATTGCCAGACTGATCCAGGAAGAGCTCATAGACAAGGGTGTCAATATATCAACGCCGGCGCGCAGCTTGCTAACAGCTAGCCTTGGATCAGACCGCGGCATTTCCCGCCAGGAACTCATCAAGCTGGCTCTTTACGCCCATGACAAACCGCAAATTGAAGTTGAAGATGTTGAAGTGATCATTGGGGACACCTCGCAACTCGCCTATGATCAGCTAATCACCCTCATTATGACCGGTCAGGGCTCAGCCGCCTTGTCAAAGCTCGATCGCTTGCTGGCATCAGGTTTAACAAATGCCGGGCTTACCACCCTACTCGGCCGGCATCTCTCGCGTCTTTACAAGCTGCGTGCATTGATGGAAAGCGGCCGTCAAGCAAGCGACGCGGTGAATTCCTTGCGCCCTCCTGTTCATTTCAAACAACGCGACGCGATGGTTCAACAGGTCATGAAGTTGAAACTGCCAGTGTTAAAAAAGGCCATCCATCTCGTGCAGGAAACGGTCGTGCGGACGCGTTTGCAATCCGCCTTCGAGCGCATATCAACAGAACGTATGATCTTAATATTGTCGAAAATGTCGAGCGGTCGTTGAAACGGGGCCACATAAAAATAGGGAATTTTTCGCTTTGTAACTAATTGTTTTATATTATTATTATAAAATTTATGGCGGAGGGAAGGGAACTGGAATCAAACCTTCTCCACTCTATTTGGGATTCTGTGCAACTGTAAAATATCGAGAATAATTCAGCCATAACAAGGCGCTATAACAACGCCATTTCTTTTCTTTATGAATACTACCAGTCGGGCTCAGGAATATCCCCGCCAGAGGCACCATCCCCTTTGTCATTGTCCAGTGACAGCTCTCTGGCCAGATCGCGCAATTTTTGAGGCAGTGCGGTCAGATCACCTCCAGCAAAATCCAGTGCAAGATATTTTGTCGCCAAAGCCGCCACCGCTTCGGCCTGATCCTTGTCGCGTTGGCGCTTTACCGGCTCGCGGTCAGAGCGCCGGGAAATCCAGAGTTTATGCAGGGCAAAAACGCGAGGATCCACGCAGGCCATCAATAGCGGATAGCCATCCTCCCCCATTGCCATCTGGCTATATTTCGGTGCGTTGATAAGCCAGTTCAACCCAAATATGGGGGCAGCATGAAGATCATCCTGCTTTTCTCCGATCACTTCCTTTCCCCCCGGTCGAGTGGCCTCACGATCCTCGGCTCGGACGAGATCTACGGAAAAACCATCATCGTTGACAGCCCGGATATCATTCGCGCCTCGCATATGAAACGAGTGGTCGACTTTTTGTAAAATGCCGATGATGCCTTCGTGATGCACCTCTGAAAAAGCCAGATTGAGCTGGCGGCGGGCATCCCAGAGTAGATCGGCATCACCGGTGGCCAGCAGTTCAGCGCCGATATGCACACCAGCGCCAGCCTCATAGGCGAAAACAGCGTTGGTGCCAAGGATAAACAGATGGGACCCGAGCAGACCGAAATCATCAAGCCTGCGAATGATGCGGGCGGTAAGCCGTGGAACGCGGCCAAGAGCAAGCGCGCGGTTGACAGGGGCCATCTTGTCCAGGCGCTCGCTGAGCGCTTTGCCTCTCTCGCGCAGCCGTTGGCGACCGAAAACAAAGGCATCATATTCTGCCTCCGTCTCGCGCGACCTCACACCCAGCGACTTTTCGCTGTTCCCGGATTTTCGCAGCAAATAGTCGCGACCTTTGCGCCTGACCCAGCGCATGGAACCCGAATAGCTATGCTTCTGGTCCTGGCGCGTTTGCCGCCATTCGTCATAGACCTGACGCGCATCAATCAGCTGACGCCGCTGCTCATTGCTCAATTCATTGAAGTTCATAAAAGTTTCCACTTTTGTAAGTACTCATAGTCCTAATAGTGGAAACCCGCGTAAACTTCAAGACATTGGACCATTTTGCCGGGAGTAGCACCAATCGTAACGATAATATATCCTTGCAATTGAGGACCGCAACTCCAGATTAGCAGGCATAAATTGCTTATTTTGCAGCTTTCTCCTGTTTCACTCTGTCGGCAAACTACCAAACTCTTCTGGAGGCAAAGGATCGAACAAGCCCGTTGGACACTGTAACTTCCCCTTGAGACGACCGGGCACACGCAGTTTCTGCTCACTCTTCGTTGCAACACCGACCTGCTCTGCACGCACCTCAAGCGCCCTCTTGATCGCTTCTTCCGGGGTTATTCCAGTTTTTTCGGCCACCAGCCTGGCAAGTTTTTCAATGTCGTCAGTTACAGGAATCATGACAAAATCCTTCCAAAGTCGCAGTATCTCACGATTTATCACTGAGGGCTGGAGAAACTCAAGTTCAATAACGGGACGGCTTGTCGGTTGTTCCGACCACTTACCACACAACCAGCAATAATGATGGATAAGGATGAAGAAGCGGATTGAACAGCCAGAAGGATCGCCCTTGCCCCCACATATCAATGTGTTGGGGCAAGAAAAGCAGGCTACACCTAATCCTGCATGCTTGGCGCCTTTGATTTGGGACGGCATCTTGAGAAATCTATTGAGCCTCTCATTGCAAATGGCAAAAACCACCACATTATGTACTTTACGATTGTCCCGGGTACGATTATATCCTACCATAAGGTGAGTCTACTCGAAGTATTAGAAAACCGTTGTCGGCTCACCGAGAACCACAAGTCAGCAAAAAACGCTTATAGCCGCTGGCTATTCAAAAAGAGGAATACCGCATGGCGCAGTCAGAAAAAGCAGAAAAAATTTCTATCACATTGCCGCCCGAGATGCTGGCTGCAATCAAGGAAAAGGTGCGGGCCGGTTCTTATGGCTCGACCAGTGAGGTTATTCGCGAAGCCATGCGTTTGTGGCAAAAACAGGATGAGGAACGAGAGATGCAGCTTGCCGTTATCCGGCAGCGCCTGGAAAATTCAGCCAATAGCGGTACGCCAGTACCGCTAAAAAAGGCATTTGCCCGGATTGAAAAAATCCACCTGCAGAATGTAAGCGGTGCGGATGATGAAGACCTATAAGGTCAGCCTTAAGCCTGACGCCATAGCCGACCTGCAATCCATTTACGAATATATCGCTTTGGAAAAGGGCATGCCGGAGGTGGCATGGGCTTATATTCAAAGGCTGGAGAAGGCGTGCGGAAAGCTGGAAAACGCCCCTTTGCGCGGCCAAAAACGTGATGATCTGAGAAAAAACCTGCGGATTGTTCCAATAGACAAAAATGCTGTCGCCGCTTTTAAAGTTGATGAAGATGCACAGCTTGTGACGATCCTGAATATTTTTCATGGCGGTCAGGACTATGACGCGATCATGAAGGGGACTTGACGTAACGCCCACAGAAAAAAGAAACAATACAAATAACCCGTGCTTGCCTCTATTGCGTCTGGCTACTTGCCGATCATTCCGCACTCTCGCCCCTTTGTATCCCCTCAGATTCTCCGGCCTCGATTGCCAGAGTGCGGGTGAGATTTTGCAGCTGGGTCAGGAGCTCGCCATGGTGACGTTCCAGATAATCAGCGATGGGGTCGCTGTCCAGAAGGCGGCTGACATAACCATTTGATACAACAAGGCGGACCACATTGGTTCCATAACCGTTTGCTGAACTGGTGGAGAACAGGCGATTTATAATTTTGTCGGAAATATCCATCTTTTCTAGGTAACGGCGGGCTTTTCCGCTCATTTTTGAGAACAGCTCTCCAGCTTTGTTCAAAGATAATCCCTTATATGCTGTACGGTCGAAAAAGGGTCTGTGAAGAACTATCACATTACCTCCACGTGTATTCCCTCCTACCCATATAAAGAAGCAAGCGCTTGCACAGGTGCAATTTTTTTGATGTTTTTTTTGCGTGGGATTGAAGGTCTCATCAATATAACCTGGTAATTGGCATCATCGAGACCACCCGCGTGCCGATTCTGTGGGGGGAGTTGTTACTGCCTTCGAAACATTTGGTGCGATTGTATGCAATGCCAGCGCTGACACATGACGTCCTATATTAATTGCAGCATTCAAGTTACCTCCTGGTGAAAATAAGAACAGGTTCCAGGGAATGCATTTTTTTTGTAAGGAACTAAGGGCGATATTCTTAAATTGTTCATCATCCCCACGGTTTATTTTCCCGATAAGGTAGAAATCACACTGTTTGAATTTTGATAGGCTTTTTTCTTTAAACGGTTTTTCGATAAATCCGATTTCGGCGGCTGCGGCAGTGCTGATTACAAAAACAAATGATATTAAGCTGATAGTCAAACACCAGATCATAATCTTCAGCATCTTAAAAGCAAAGGCGCTATCAATACTTGTACGATGGACCCCGTTCTCATGATTGAGCACTGTTCTGATAGACAACCCAGCTCTTTTTGCAAAATCATTCTGGCATAGACCATGACCAAGCCGAATGGTCTTCAAGCGCAAACCGATTGCCTGTTTCGAGTATGTGCAATTTGCGGTCTGCTCTGTCATGGGACTGAGCATAGCGAAATCCAGCTATAAAGCCCAGTTTTTTTGTCCGGTGCAATCCGAGACAAACCGCCTAAATCCATATCGCATTGGGGGACCATCTGGGGGGGGCGATCATTTCTTAATTATATCAAGTAATTGTAATTGTTGTATTTTTTAAATGTTATTGGCGGAGAGAGAGGGATTCGAACCCTCGGAACGTTTGCACGCTCAACGGTTTTCGAGACCGCCCCATTCAACCACTCTGGCACCTCTCCTTGATATCAAGAGCTATATATCTTGTGTGATTGCCAGCGACAAGGCAATTATGCAGATCATTCTTGCACAGCGCGCCTTTTTCAAAGGGCCACATAATCCTTGTCTGCAGAAACGGGGGGATAGATTTTGCTAAGGGGGCGCGAGGTGCCATTGCCCTGCGACACACGACAATGCCTGCGCTGCAAACTGCGTGGTTCGGGAACACCGCAAGAATGGGCGATGAGACCGGTACCATAGTGGATCTTGCCAACATAATTCTTGACCCGTACGGCTTTGCGAGAGGGATCCAGCCCTGATTGCAGTCTTTTATTATGTGTGGTGATACCGGTGGGACAAGTATTGCGATTGCATTTCAAGGCCTGAATACAGCCAAGCGCAAACATGAAGCCGCGCGCGCCGTTGACCATGTCGGCCCCGGCGCAATAGGCATAAGCGACTTCGGCAGGCGTGATAAGCTTGCCACTTGCAATAATCTTGATACGCGGGCGCAAACCAAAATGGGTGACCACATCTACAACAGCTGGCAGCGCCTCCTTGACGGGCAAGCCAACATTATCCATCAACGGCATGGGAGCGGCTCCCGTGCCGCCGTCTCCCCCGTCAACGGTGATAAAATCCGGGGCGTATTTTTCGCCACGCGCATGAATACGCAGACACAGATCCTCCAGCCATTCGACATCTGAAATAACCATTTTAAAGCCCACCGGCTTTTGCGACAGCTCTTGCAACTGATTGATGAAATCAAGCAATTGGTTATTATTATTGATTTCTGGATGGCGGTTGGGAGAGATGGAGGGTTTATCGCGCGGGATACCACGAATTTGAGAAATCTCGTGCGAAACCTTGACGCCTGGCAAAAGACCTCCCTTGCCAGGCTTAGCTCCCTGGCTCATTTTCAGCTCGACCATCTTGACCTGCGGGCGTTCAACAATGGCATTGAATTTTTCAATATTCAGCGAACCATCGTCATTGCGGACGCCATATTTGGCGGTACCGATCTGAAAAACAATATCGCAATCACCGACCAGATGATGAGGGGACAAGCCCCCCTCTCCGGTGTTGAGATAGATATTGGCAAGCTTGGCACCTTTTGACAAAGCGCGGATAGCCGGTTTTGACAAGGCCCCATAACTCAGAGCCGATATCCCGATCAGCGCAGAGGTGACATAAGGGTTTTGACAATGGAGTCCAAATGTCACCGGATCAGCCTGGTGGGACTCTTCATCGAGCAGAGCATAAGGGGCATTGACAAAAATCGGCATGCCGGCATGGGCGAGATTGCGCGTCGAACCAAAGGCGATAGTATTGTCGATGCCTGCCGAAGACATGGAAATCCAGCGCCGCTCGGCCCGGTTAAACGGCATTTCTTCGCGATCCATGGCAAAGAAATATTGCCGGAAAAATTCCCCCAGATGAATAAACAGTCCGCGAAATCGCCCCATCACCGGGAAATTGTGCCGCACTGCATCCTTGGTCTGCAAAATATCGATGATAAACATGATGGTCACGACTAAAACCACAAGACCCATCAGCATGACAAATAGGGTCGACAAAATCGCCATACCCTTCATCGTAAACAAGGATAAAAAATTCATTTCCATATCTGGTGCTCCTGCTTCGTTGGTTTATTCGTCCGGCTCACAATCGTTCCCTTGACAACGATAGGGCCTAATAATCCGAGCGCAAAGCAATTTTCACTCAAGGCTTTTCACGTATCAGATACCAGCAGTCAATCTCACCCTCGCCCTTGATCTGTTTGGTGCCCGCATGTTCAAATATAAAGGCGCCCTGCAATTTTTCTTTCACATCAAGCGGCACCATCACGGCATCTGGTTTGCCATAACTTTCCATGCGTGAGGCCACATTGACTGTCTGGCCCCAGACATCAAAACTGAATTTTTTTGTACCAATGACCCCGGCCATTACGCTGCCGCTGGCAAAGCCGATACGGCATTTTATGGAAGCCCCGGCACAGGCAGCCGATTGTTCAACACATGCCCGTACCGCCAAAGCCATGCGGGCGATTTTACTCAAATGGTCGGCGTCAGTCTCAGGCACGCCAGCTGCTATCATGTAAGCATCGCCAATGGTCTTGATTTTCTCGACGCCATGCATACTCACCAACTCATCCAGCGCATTGAACAAAGTACCAAGAAATTCAACAGTACGAACGGGACCAAGCTCTGCAGCAAGCGAAGTGAAGCCGACGAGGTCGATAAACATCACCGAGGCTTCATCCACCTTGTTGGCAATCGGTTCGCCAGGATGTTCTTTTAAGCGCTCGACAATTGAGGCAGGCAGTACATTGTGCAACAGGCGGTCAACTTCTTGTTGCGCCTTGTCTCCCAGATAATAGGCATAATAGACGCACGCAGCAATTAGCAAAACCGTCGTGATACTGGCATTGACATAGAGTAGATCAAGCGTCTGCTGGTCAACCTTCAAGAGTGCCATCTTTGTTGGATAGGAAAACCATGAGACAACATGCAAAATCAGGCCCAGCAGGACCACAACCGCGACCAGCCACATGCGCTTGAGCCCGAAAATGACAAAAGGAGTCGCTGCCAAAACCAGATATTGCACATGAATACCAGCATCTCTTCCAAGATAATGGGTCAAGGCAAAAAGGGCGATACATTCACAGCCCGCCAGCCACAAGCCGGCGGCAATTTCGTGCACACGGTGCATGACCGGCACCAGCAACGCCACGACCACAAGCGCAAGATTAATGTAGATGACCGGCGCAAAATGCCGAGCATCAATCATCACATATTGCAAGGCATAGAGAAAAGTCGCCACCGCAATAATATAGCTGACCAAATTCAGCACACGAAGGCGCCTTCGTGTTCCAGCGTCATATTGCGAGGTGCCAGCCGCCAGCAAACGCCCCAGCATGGGCGCTAGTCTGTCAGGCAAACCAAAAGACTTTAATTTATCAAATATGGACAGCTCACGCCCCTTTTCATGCCATTTAACCTGATAATCGCAAGAACCAGATCAAATCGAGCATTGTGTGATCGGCATCACAACCAAAATTTAGCAACAAGTCTACCTTCTCTTTATAGCAGACAACAACAACCGCAAAACACCTTGGAAAGAAACTGGAAAATGCTCAAAAAATCAATCATGGGTCTCGCAATCGCAGCAATCGCAACCATCTCAATGGGGGAAGCTGCTTCGGCAAAAAGCTGGAAGTGGGGCGTTGGTTGGGGAGGCCATCATCACAGTCACCACTATATCAAAACTTTTACGCCCTCATATTTCGTACATAGCTGCCACTACTACAAGAAAAAATGGCACGCGACCGGCTACAAATCCTGGAAGAAAAAATATCAGGCATGCCTCGTTCTTAAAGACGACTAGAATTCCTCCCTGCTGGCAGCCTCTTTCTCGAACGAAGGGGTTGTCGGTTTTTGTGAATGCAAACTCAGAAAACACCCGTATTTCCCCGCTCTAACGCAAATGTGAACGAAAAAGGTCACACACCCCCTTGCTCCTCTTGGTTCTGCCATGAGACACCACAGTGTCATGGCAAAAGTGATCGAACAAAAAATCCCCCTTGTGCTCGCCAGCTGGACACTGCTTGCTGGCGCCTTGCTGCTGACGGCTGTATTAACGATCCCTTTTTCGAATCAGTTCGGCTATGACACCCATGTTATAGACATGCCCATATGGACTCTGTTCGCGGGGTTATTTTTCTTGGGTGCTCTGTTCGTATTATTGCTGCCACTGATCCACAAAAGCGTGCAGGTTTTTGCTCAGGCAAAAAACCAGACGCGCGCCACCAAAATATTAAAACTCTTATTGTTCGCTCTGTTTGCAAGCGGCTTGCTGGCCCGCATTTTGATGCTGTTCACACAGCCAATGCTGGAAGATGATTTTCAGCGCTATTTGTGGGATGGAGCGCTCACGGCTAATGGCCACAATCCCTATTTTCTGTCGCCAAAAGACGTCTTTGAGGGTGCCAGCGGCGAACCTTTGCTAGAACAGCTGGAGCAGCGATCTGGATTGTTGCTGGGCCGGGTCAATCATCCAGAGCTGCGCACCATCTATCCGCCGGTCGCGCAACTGGGTTTTGCCCTCGGTTATTGGCTCAAACCTTTCAGTCTCACTTCGTGGCGATTGATCGCCCTTGCCAGCGAACTCACAACGCTTGCTTTACTCGTTCTATTATTAAAAACTCTTCACCGACCGGTTCTTTGGGCAGCGCTTTACTGGCTAAATCCGTTGATCATCAAGGAGCTGATAAACGCAGCGCATATGGAAGTGTTGCTGGTACCCTTGCTGCTTGGGTCTTTATGGGCGGCGTTTCACTATCGATATGTTCTCACCAGCTTTTTGCTGGCTCTTGCCGTTGGCGTCAAAATCTGGCCGGCTTTGTTGTTGCCGCTCTATCTTCGCGCGGGCCTCAAAACCCCCAAAAAACTCATCACGCCTGTGTTGATTTTTACCAGCATGATTGCCCTGATGGCCTTGCCAGTGCTTTTCGCAGGTCTCGATCAAAAGTCGGGTTTTGTTGCCTATGCTCAAACCTGGAAAACCAATAGCGCCTTGTTTCCAGCACTTGCCGCCCTCATGCAAAAATTATCTGCCCTGTTCTTCGCGCACGTCAACACGCCTGAAACCGGATCTGTTTTTGCGCGATTGTTGATAGCGTTTGCCCTTGGGGCAATCGCGCTTCATACAGCCTGGCACCAACCCTATGGAGCGCAGGATCTGGCCCGCAAAACCTTGTTGATCACAACGGCGATGTTCTTGCTAAGCCCCGCCCAATTCCCTTGGTATAGCGTCTGGTTTATGCCATTTCTGGCATTTCTCCCTTTCTATGGTCTGGCGCTACTCGTTCCAGCCTTGCAGGTCTACTATCTATCATTTTACTTTGCCGCCAACGAGATTGAATATCTCTATCCAAATCTGGTGATCTGGTTGGCATGGGTGCCTGTCTGGTCGGTGCTTGCCTGTGAATTGGCTAGCCGCTTCCACAGCAACTCGGACAATATCCTGAAGGGAGGCACCTCATGAGAGCTGGCAGAAAAATTGAGGTAATCATCCCAGCGCTCAACGAAGAGCGCGCCATTGGCAAAGTCATTCATGACATCCCCGCTTTTGTCGATCAGATTATCGTTGGCGACAATGGTTCGCATGACCAGACCGTACAAAGAGCGCGCGATGCCGGAGCAATGGTAATTATAGAAGAGGAGCGCGGCTATGGGGCCGCTTGCCTCAAAGCACTCACCTTGAGCGACCCCAACGCCATTATCGTTTTTCTGGATGGCGATTACTCTGACTATCCACAAGAAATGGCGACATTAGTGGACCCTATAATTGCTGACGAGGCTAAAATAGTGATCGGCTCACGGGCCACTGGCAAGGCGCAAAGTGGCGCACTAACGCCGCCGCAAGTCTTTGGAAATACACTGGCCTGCTGGTTAATCAAACTGGTCTGGGGCATGCAATTCAGCGATCTTGGTCCATTTCGTGCGATTGATGGCAAAGCGCTTGGTGAGCTTGACATGCGAGACCGCAATTATGGCTGGACCGTCGAAATGCAGATCAAAGCCGCTCACGCCAAACTCCCCACCATTGAAGTGCCGGTGAGTTACCGCAACAGGATCGGCACATCGAAAATATCGGGGACCATAAAGGGCAGCGTTCTGGCCGGATCAAAAATCCTTGGCCTGATCGCCAGATATAGTCTTGCTCCCCCGAGCACAAAAAAATAGAGCATCTTTTTCGACGAAAGAAAAAGATACTCTATATCTTTGATAAATTACTTGTTTTGTGACGTTTTCAGGTTCTGATCAAGATCCGCGTTGCGTACCGGGTCTTGTTTTGGCAACACATTTGTGACCGTCTTTATCGAGCATCTTGTTTGAACTACATTTCAGCTTGATGCATTTTCTGGTTTTCTTGCTCTTGGCATATCCATATTCGCATGCCGCAGTGGTGGTGATTGAACCTTGTAATAGTGTTCCATTATATGGAGCAGCCTGTTCGCCAGCACGAACCGGTAGCACGGCAAAACCGCTCAATATCAGCGCAGCAGTCAGTTTCTTTAATAGCATTTCCCACAATCCTCTTTGTTGATTGAGGAAAATCTGGCGTCCCAAATGGGATCAAGCCAATTTTCCCTTTTATACATCATGATACCCGCCCACTCTAAAGGGAGGAGGCGCAACGGTCACATAAACCCTGATAACAGTTTTGTGATCAACAAGAATAGGTGGCAGAAAACACTCGATTTCTGAAAAAAACAAAACACGCAAAGTGTGACGCGCGTCACATCACACCAGGCGAACCGGCACTACCTTCTCCTTACTGAAAACAACAAAACGTTACACACCAAATCAAACGGGAAAAGAAAATGTTCAAGAAATCAATCATGGCCCTCGCAATCGCAGCAATCGCAACCACTTCAATGGCGGAAGCTGCATCTGCCAAACGCTGGAAATGGGGACATCACTGGGGCGGTCATCACTATATAAAAATTTATACTCCATCATATTCCATACATAGCTGCCGCTACTACAAGAAAAAATGGCATGCGACCGGCTACAAATCCTGGAAGAAAAAATATCTGGCATGCCTCGTTCTTAAAGACGACTAGAATTCCTCCCTGCTGGCAGCCTCTTTCACGAACGAAGGGGCAGTCGGCAGGGGCATCGCAGCTCTTTAAAAGATAGATCACGCCATGAACACTCCAGAAAATCTCATCCAGATCAGCGGAGAACCATTTGCGCCTGAAATGATCCTCCTTATGATTTTTGGCTACTTCTTTGCCAAGCATTTTCTGGGGGACTTTGTTTTGCAAAATAGCTATCAGCTCGCCAACAAATTTCGCTATGGTCGCCCCGGCGGCGTGCTGCATGCCGCGATCATGGTGCCTTAAGTCTGCCACTTATCGTGTTACTTCCCGGCATTCCACCTGACTGGTACGCGTTGATTGTTCTGGGAGAAGTGATCGCTCACTATCATATAGACTGGGGCAAAGAGCTACTTTTGCAAAAGACCAAATGGACCACCAACCAATCTCAGTTCTGGCTACTGTTCGGAATCGATCAGTTTTTACACCTGTCCTGCTATCTTGTCATGACGACGCTAATAGTCGCCCAATATAGCCAGGCTTAATCTCCTCTCATCAGGTGAGGTCGTGCAAGAATTGAGGTTTTTCAATACAATAATAGCCAGATATTTTACTTAACACGCCGTCGTGGCACCATTGATTTAGTTGGCGCGAGACGTTTTCGCGTGCCGCTCCCACCATGTCCCCCAGATCCGACTGGGTGAATTTGTGAAAAATCATCACACGATCACCATCCAGCGGATTGCCAAATCCGTCCGCCAATCTTAAAAGTGTATGAGCAAGGCGCCCGTCAAGACCCATGCTTTGGCGAATCTGAAAACAATCATTCGTGATACGCAGCCGCTTGGTGACAATCCGCAACAAATGGCGATAAATCAGCGGGTACTGCCCGGCGATATCAATAAATGCTGAACCCGACAAAAATGCCAGCTTTGTGGCTTTAAGAGACGTGATATTGGCCGAACGAGGAGACTCATCGATCAAACCCATTTCCCCCAGAATATCGCTGCGACCAAGCGCCGCCAGAATGGTTTCATCACCGTCTTCATTGATGATCGAAACCTTTAACGCCCCCTCCAGAACACAGTAACAACCGTCCGGGTCATCATCTTGCAGAAATAATGTTTCATTGCGTTTCAACGAGACCGGGCGCATCACTCCCGCCAATTTCTCCAGCGTCGCTTCGTCCAGTCCTTCGAAAAGGGCCGAGCTAGAAAGGCTCTGTTTGACGATCATTTCAAACGACATATGTTTCCCCTGTGCTCAGTGGGCCAGGCGCGAATATCAACAGCCCAAGTTGAATGTTGCCTATTCGCGCGCAGCAGGCTACATATTTTTCAACTGATTTGATCTGATTTTCGACCCTATTGCTCCTACATTGCCGCGTAATGGGGGCTATTTGGCAGAAACAAGAGCGAGATTTTTATCCATGACTGCTGTTATCTTTTTGCTGGTCTCCATTCTCGACATTGCCTGGTGGTTCGTCATCATCGGTGTTGTCATGAGCTGGTTGGTGGCCTTTAATGTAATCAATCTACAAAACCAGTTCGTTTACAGCGTTTATTCGTCCCTCAATAGCCTTATTGAACCCATGCTCAAGCCGATTCGCCGGTTTCTACCCGATATGGGTGGTATTGATATCTCCCCCATCGTCTTGCTGCTGGCGATCAGTTTTATTCGCATTTGGGTGGTCACAAGCCTTGCCCCGCTACTAGGGGTAGCCTAGGCCATAAAAGACATGCGCGATAACTACTTTCAGGAAAAACCCAACGTGATCCTGCTGTTTATCAAGCTGACGCCCAATGCGCGGCGCGATGAGGTGCTTGGTACAATGGCAGGCGCCGACGGCCTCGTGCTTGGCGCCAAAGTGCGCGCGATTGCTGATAAGGGCAAAGCCAACAAGGCGCTGATCGCGCTCATGAGCAAATGGTTGGGCGTCGCGAAATCAAAAATTGACCTCAAGTCTGGCAGTAAATCACGCATTAAAACGCTGGCCATTACCGGTGATAGCGATGAACTGGCTACACTGATTGTTGAAAAACTGACCAACTGACAAAAGCGAGAGTAAGATATGACGCGAGCACAACTCATCGATGGCAAAGTCATTGCCCTTGAACTACGCAAGAAAATTCGCGAGGAGACAGCTGCCCTGATCAAGCAGCACGACGTCAAACCCGGCCTCGCAGTTGTGCTTGTTGGAGAAGACCCGGCCAGCAGCGTTTATGTGCGCAACAAGGGTATCGCCACCAAAAAAGCTGGTATGGAAAGCTTCACGCACCAATTGCCTGCTGACACCAGCGAACGCGACCTGCTGCAACTGGTGGCGCAACTCAACCAGGATGCGAGCGTCCATGGTATTCTTGTGCAGCTTCCCCTGCCCAAGCAAATTGACACCGACAAGGTTTTGCAAGCCATTGATCCCGACAAGGATGTGGATGGCTTTCACCCCATTAATGCGGGGCGCTTGATGACCGGCCAGCCCGGCCATGTGCCATGCACGCCAAAGGGCTGTGTGATGCTCGCCAAATCAGTGCTGCCAGATCTCACCGGCCTTGAAGCGGTGGTGGTAGGGCGCTCCAATATTGTCGGCAAGCCGGTGGCACAATTGCTGCTCAATGAAAACTGCACCGTGACCATTGCCCACTCGCGCACCAAAGATCTGGCAAGCGTTATACAACGCGCCGACCTGCTGATCGCCGCCGTTGGCCTGCCCGAATTTATCCGCGGCGACTGGATCAAACCAGGTGCCTGCATTATCGATGTGGGGATCAACCGTATTGATCTCGAAGATAGCAAAACAAGGCTGGTGGGCGATGTCGCCTTTAATGAGGCTGTGGCCGTCGCCGGCTCTATCACACCGGTGCCAGGCGGTGTTGGCCCCATGACTATCGCCATGCTGCTCGTGAACACGCTCGATGCCGCCAAAAGGCAGATCAGGTGATAGCTGGCTCACTGGTTCAAATATTGTGTATTATTGTTTGATGCATTATCGTTCTTTAAATCAATTTGCTTTCAAAAGCTCAACATTCATAAGGTGAAAATCAATATTATGTCCATATTTCCAAGAGCTACCTCGTATTTTTTTTTATTAGCGGCAGGTATCGTTTTGGGATCAATTGGCCAAGCTGTTGCCAATTCTCCCACTCCGGTTCACGGGAAATCAATGGGCCTGAAAGAGCATGTATCCTTGACAAGCACAAGCGTTGAACAAGTTATTCAGGTCTTGCCAAAACTGATTTTACTGACCAAATCACATACCGGAACCCATAGTGTTGGACCCGATAAAAAAGTCGGTAGCAATAAAAAATACAATGCCTTTACAATTGCCCTTCAAACCCTTTCGGGCCAGCATGGTTTTAAGGATATGCGCTCCATGCAACGCACTGTAGAAGCGACTATGTTAACCGCAGGCTTCATTAAATCTGGTCGTACGCTCAAGCAGGTTGAAGAAAAAATGCTGGAGACCAAAAAGCTCGTTGAAAACAATAAAAAAATGACTGCTGCACAAAAAACATCCCTGCTGAAACGCATGCAAATACAAATCAGCATGGTCATTCCCTCCCCTGAGAACATCAAAACGGTTAAACCATTCTATCCCCGCATTATCGCCATCACCGGCAAGAAATAGCATTGATAAAATCATAAGGGTCTATCATCTGTTTTTCGCGAAACAAGCTCCTGCACTTCGTTAAAATTCAGACTATTTTGTGCAAAACTGAAGGTGCCCTGATCGAGCATCTCACGGGCATGATCTCTCACGCCGCCAAAAGCGGCACCAAGCAAATAGGGACCAATAGTCACCCGCTTAACGCCCATTTTCTCGAAATCTCTAAGTGAGGTGTCCTGCGCGCCTCCCAATATATTGAGCGGCCCACGAATGGATGCAGCCAGTTCCGGCACAAACTCTGGTCCATTGGTCAGCACATATATACAATTTGCGCCGGAATCCAGATAAGCATTGGCTCGGTCAATGACATGATCCAGATTTGCCTCGTGCTCCTTATGCCTTATGAGCATATCGACCCGTGCATTGAGAACAAATTCAATACCACTGCTTTCAATTGTTTGACGAGCGGCCGTAATCCGTTCAACCATATCATTAGGTGAAATCACCGAACCGGCCCCATCACTGTCCTCAAGATTAGCCCCAACCGCCCCCGCTTCAATAACCATCTCAATGGTTTTGCCAACCTCCTCGGGGCTATCCCCATAGCCCCGTTCCAGATCTGCCGAAACCGGAATATTAACCGCCCGGACAATCCGCCCGACAATAGCAATCATCTCTTCGCGGCTCATCTCTTCCCCATCCGGCACACCTGCAGCCCAGGCAATCGCCGCGCTTGCCGTTGCTATGGCCTGAAATCCTGCCTGCTCAAGCAAGCGAGCGCTTACCACATCCCAGGCGTTGGGTAGAATAAAAGCCTGGCTCCCTTGGTGTAAGCTCAAAAACTCTTGGGCTTTTCGTCTCTGACTCATGTTCTTTTCTCCGGAAATATAGCCAACTGAAAATCGTGATCAAATACCACCAGCATACCCTATTTTCGGCTTTAAGAATATTTTTAAGTCAGCAATCATGACCTATAGTAACGACTAAAACCGGCACGGACCGTCCCGCACCGGTTTGTCGGTTCTCATCGTTCCATCCAAGCTTTATGCGCTCGCGGGCCTATCTTCTGGGCGGCTGGAGGATCCATTTTCTTCACGTTTGCGACGCATGCGATCTGACATGAAATCATCGAACTGACGCTGATCTTTGGCGCGACGCAGCTGATCGATAAACATCGTAAATTCACGCTGATCTTCTTCCAGCTGTTTGAGGGTCGCCTGACGATATTCATCAAAGGCCATATTACCGGACGAAAAACCATCGCCTCTACTATCCCTTCTTGATCCTCCCCAAAAACTCTGACAAGACCCGCTGCGTTTGTTTCTGCAACCCATTTCATTCCTCCATAAAAGATATCCCAAAACAGCCAGCCCAATTGGCCAGAAGACAATAAACCCCAGCACCATCAAAACGATCTTTATCCCTTTGGGAAGTTGTTCAAATCGATCATACCAAATGGATAAAACATCCATCATCGACGCGTTCGACGTCATAATTATCCGTTCCTTTCCTTGCATTGAGGGATCAATTGCTTGTCAGGCATCCCTCACTCCCAAATGTAAATGACATTTACATAATGAGCATTGATCTCCCGGTTTTCAAGGGGGAAGAAGATAATTATGTGCAAGAACCCAATTTTTAAACGAGGTTAATACACATACTAAAGCCGTTGTGTTGAACATTTCAGAGACGGTATCGTTCATCATCACCCCGCATTCAGGGGCAAATACCAAGGCCTTTAAGGTAAATCTCCATGCCGCTTGCAAACAAGTATTTGGGGTCCCCGGCTCCCGGTCTGTCCACACCTCCGCGCGGCATTGAAAACAAATTCGCCATGCCGTGTGACATCGCCCAGATATGCGCGCCCATCAACTCAGGCATGATCGGTTGGCCATCCGGCATGGTCCCGCCAAGCGCTTTTGTGGCAGTCGTCAGTGTGGCAAAAGCGCGATCTCCCGCTTCTTTCAAACCGTCGATCTCATCCCCTGACAAGCCTGCTTCAAACATGGCTATATAGCTGGCGCGTTCATATTGAGCAAAGGCCAAATAAACCTCACCCATGCGCATGAAAGCCGTGTAAGGATCGGGCTGGCCATCACGCCAGGCCACTGTTAGCTCCTTGGCAAAACGCTCATATCCGTTCAACGCCACGCAGGCCAGCAAAGCGTCGCGATTAGCAAAATGGCGATAAGGAGCAGCTGGTGAGACCCCGGCCAAGGTCGCCGCTTCCACCAGTGAAAAGCCGTACGGTCCCCGCTCGACAATCAACCGCCGCGCCACATCAATCAAAGCGGCACGCAAATTACCATGATGATAGCTGGCCCGCGGCTTTTTTCGTTTCTGTGTCATGTTAAGCTGATTAACATAGGTAAGGGGCTGCGTTCAAGTGAACAGGCATCAAACTGTATCTAAGTATAATTTTATCGAAAATTAAATTGTCTGCCTCTCACCCGAAAACCTCCAATAGATGACTTACGGTTTTGTGCCAAGAGCGGTAGCAACCCTTTGCTCTGTCTCATATACTTTTAAGCGCAACTTTTAGGCTTATTTCCAAAGGCTGGCGTCATGCTGAGAGACGCACGTTTGATATTTGCAACGGCGTACGAATATGAGGCGTTACGGGTTTTGTTATAAGCTTACGGGGCGGCGGGGGGAGGAGACATTGGATTGGTGCCCGCGTTGCATTCCCCCAAGGCAGCCGGACTGCAAGTCCTCTACAGGTTATCTATTTGGATCACATGGAAAAGCTTGAGGTTATTCGGCTCTCAACCCTCCAGGAACTTGAAAAACACGCTCACCGCCTTGTACTCAAACAGGCAGACTGGTCCAGCCATCAATAATTGCACCGGCAAGCAGTAACATCAATTGCAGCAATGAGGCCTTGAATGTTTTCATTGCCATTTGTCGGGTCGGTGTTTGAACGAGTTGAATGCTGCGATATAAAAACAATCCACCGCCAAGAGCGGCAAATACAAAATAGAGTGCTCCCATACCAAAGGCGATTGGTGTCAATGACAGGAAAACAAGAGCAACAGTATGGGCCAGAGAAATTTTTGCAGCATTGGAATCGCCAACTGTCAATGGTAGCATTGGGACATTTGCAGCGGCATAATCATCCTGTAGTGCTGTCGCCAGAGCCCAGAAATGAGGTGGTGTCCACAAAAACAGAACCACCGCCAGGATTAATGGCGCAGCAGGGATATTAGGGTCGACCGCTGAGGCACCGGCAAGGACAGCAAAACTGCCCGCCAAACCACCCACAACAATATTAAGAGACGTCCGGCGTTTCAGCCAGACCGTATAAACAATTCCGTAAAAAAAGGCGCCAAGAAAAACATAAAGAGCAACAAAGCCGTTAAGGACATAAGCGGCAGCAGCGATGGAAACCAGCAGAACAGCCCCGATAATGCTTGGCCAGAACCACCCTTCTTCGAATGTGCCATTCACAAACGGCCGGTTTTTCGTGCGCTTCATCAAAGCATCAAGATCCCGCTCAAAATACTGATTGAACGCTCCGGCACTTGCTGAAGACATAAAGACCGCGAAACCGAGTATGAAGACCTCCCATACCGAAAGAGCGGCTCCTGGCGTTATAGCAACACCTGCCAACGCGCACAGCATGATTCCCATGCCAATCCGCAACTTGAATACGTTTACGACATTTCCCATCAATTTACTCAACGATCTTCCACCTCAAATTCAAACCCAGCCTCAACCATCGCGCTCTGCGTTTTGGTCTTCAACCAATTGAACTCCCTACCCCACAAATTTTTTGTAATTTTTATAGCGTTTCATCCGCTTGAAAAGCGATGCCCGACACACGATCGCAACCACCAACAAGTTTGCATCATGCTAAATCAAGAACCACTTCAAAGCAACAATCATATTTCATATTGTTCTATAGATCATACAACAATAAATATTTATCGTCTAGATATCGTTATAGTCGAATATGAATATCACCCCATCGACTGCCAATATAAAGCGAGAGAACACGCAAGAAATATTGACAATTTACGTTTTGACGCGCGAGATTTGCTATAGGGAACCTCTAAAAACCAAAAAAATCCATCCTGCCTGATCGGCTAGTATGAGAATAGCAGAAAAACCGATTTGGGTAGCGGGGATTGTGATGGGACAGCTAATTTTTTTATCTTTCTAGCAGATATGCGGGGCTTGAGTGTTTTGGCACGAGCAGCGTGCGCAGTGTCCGTGCAAAATCCGGACAACCGGATTGTACCCCTTGATGAACCGGGCCACGGTCCGTATCAATCAGGCCGCCAGGTGAAAAAATCAGTCATCCGGATGTAAGCGAGCTAAACAGGGAATTTATAGAAGTTTCCTATAATGTTATATACGGTTTATCACTTTGTTTTTAAACGACCAAATGAAGATTATGATTGAAAAAGCGGTGACAAACTCATATGAAAGTATAAAAGAAGCAGGTGAGTCTGGAAGACGTATGGGGATATTGTCGGACCACCGTATCAACGGAGGGAATTTAATGAGCGCAGAATCTGGAACTGTTCACGAACACCATTGGGAGGTCAGCTGGGCACCGCTACTTATAGCGATTGGCGTCATGCTGCTCGTACCACTCACCTTTGCAGCTTTTTTTGTTTATGAGGCTCAACTTTACGGTATTATATTCGCCGGTCTTGGAACACCCCTGATCGTTGCCGGTATCGTCAAATGGATACGTGAGGGAGTAACCGAACCCGCTGTCATTTCAGGAGTTTCAGATGTCGGCATTGGCATTTTCATCATTTCCGAAATTCTGATTTTTCTTTCGCTCTTTGCGGGCTACTGGATGATGCGGATCAGTTCTGGTGCTGCTGGAGAACTATGGCCACCAGCCGGGACACCCGAGATCAACAAGATCCTGCCTCTCATCATGACGGTTATTCTTGTTGCCTCCTCAATTACCTATCACAAGGGAGAAGAGGAGTACCATGAAGGAAACATTGGCAGTTTTAAAAAATGGGTTTTCATAACCATTCTGCTTGGCCTGACCTTTTTTGGTTGCACCATGTATGAATATAACCATCTCATTCATGCAGGATTTAATCCCGGTACGAATGCCTATTCCACCGCATTTTATTCACTGACCGGTTTTCATGCCTCGCATGTCCTCATTGGTATTATCAGCTTTTTGTTTTTGCTGATGTTTGGCACGGTGAACAAGATGTTTGTCAAGGTGGCTGGTATTTATTGGCACTTCGTCGACATTGTATGGTTCTTCGTGGCAACGCAGATCTACTACTGGTAGCATTCAAAGAAGGTAGGACGGCGTTAATGCGAGCTTTAACGGTACTTTTGGGATTGGTTCTGATTTGTGCTTTGCTGCCAGTCGGTGCACAGGCGCAATATTACAAACCGCCAGAATCCGATCTTGACCCCTCAATCATGGTAATTGACGAGAAAAAATTTCTTGGTGCCAAGCTGGATGGCAACGTGCCGCTCATCACCAAGGACGGCAAAGAAGTGCCCTTGTCTAGTTTCCTGGGTCAACCGCTAATTCTGGTGCTTGCCTATTACACATGTGATGGTAGTTGCTCGGTCATTAATCACGAATTGATCAAGATGCTTGATGACGTCAAACGGGTTCAACATGGCAAGGATTATCGCATCTTGACCCTGTCCTTTGACAATCATGACAATCTGAAAACAACCGGAGCGTTCAGACGCAAGCTGGAGGGTATAGAAAAATACAAGGATAGCTGGACGCTTGCGACGTTCAAAAATGAAGCTGATCTGAAGGCTCAAACGGCAAAGATTGGTTTCAAGTTTTTCTGGTCACCACAAGACAGGTTGTTTTTGCATCCAGGTGCCTTCCTGTTTTTTTCTCCAGAAGGTCGACTCATTCGTATTTTGTACCCCTCGCAGGCCGATGCGGGAGATGTTGACCTGGCGTTGCTTGACGCGAGACAAGGACAGTTTCGCCCCCAGGAAATCATCAATTTCGCCATCAGTCTTTGCTACAGCTACAATTATCAAGACGGAAAATATACACTCAGCATTCCTATATTCGTGGGTTTTGGAGCGCTAGGAATCGGGATCACAACGCTGTTTTCCTCACTTTACATCTACAGACGCAGACAGCAAAAAATATTAAAGGGAGAGATAGATGAAGCACAAAGCGCATAGATTTTTTGCTAGCATGCTAGTTGCCGCATTTTTTGCGAGCACACCTGGCATGGCCGCAGAAATACCAAATATTCCAACTCCAACCGAGGGGTGGAATACAGTCTGGCACGAGGTTTTGATCGATCTTTGGGTGATCGGTATTTTGTTTGGCTCTCTTGGAGCCTATTTTCTGGTTAAATACCGCGCCAAGGACCCTGATGCCGTGGGCTCAGGAAAAAAACTGGATTTTCGTCAAGCTCTTGCCTGGTGCCTTATTCCTTGCGCCCTGTTCCTGGCCGATGACTTCATGCTGGCCGCCAAGGGGTGGACTTTATGGAATACACAAAGAACCATCCCGGCGGGTTCCATGGAGATCAAGGTGACCGCATCTCAATGGAATTTTACCTACGAATATCCAAATGGTGTGGAGATCAGCTCTACTGATCGCGATACTGACAAAAATCTTTTTGGTACTGAAATTATGGACGGTGATCTCGTCATCCCCGTTGGCAAGCCAATCGTCATGCGCATGATCTCATCGGATGTCATTCATTCCTTTGGCTTGACGGACTACCGTCTCAAGGAAGACATCATGCCTGGAAGAGTTACCTATATCTGGTTCATGGCCCGAAAGCCTAACATATCGCAGGTCGTGTGTGTCGAGTTTTGTGGCACCAACCATTCGGGAATGTACAATCGGGTCGTCGCTGTGTCCAAGGCCAATTACGACACATGGCTGGCCAAAAAGAAACAAGAAGCTACACTCCGTCGCCGGACATATGCAGCAAATATAATTAAGCGCTAAGGGGAAGACAAGTCATGACAGTAGCAACAGATGGAATTCCGGAAGATACCGGGTCGAGCCATGGTGGTTTTAAATTGAAGGAATGGATTTTCACAACCGATCACAAGCGGATCGGTATCATGTATTTGATCGGCTCTATCGCCGCCCTGCTGGTGGCTGGCCTCATGGCCATGGGTATTCGCATCGAGCAAACCTATGTGGGTGAGTCAGGACTTATTCAGTATTTTGTCGGCGATTTTGCAGGCAATATGACAACCGGTGATGCCTATAATGCGGCGCTCTATTTTCACGGCGCGGCAATGATTCTGGCATTTCTCATCCCCGGACTTACCGGCTTTGCGGCCAACTATCTGGTGCCGCTTATGATCGGTGCACCCGATGTGGCGTTTCCACGTATAAATGCCCTTAGCCTCTGGCTATTCTGGATGGGCATTCTTGTGGCGCTTTTGTCTTTCATTATCCCCGATGCGCCAGATATCATGTGGACGGGGTATCCTCCTTATTCCATTACGACATCAACAAACACGGCCTTTTATGTGTTTACGGTACATCTGCTCGGCTTCGCGTCCATTCTTGGTGCTGTGAATTTCCTTGTGACCATTATTTATATGAGAGCGCCGGGTATGGGTTGGAACCAGATGAACATGTTTGTCTGGACGACATTCGCCGCCTTTATTATCCAGCTCATATTCGTACCGGTACTGGCGGCAGCTGTGACACTGCTCCTGCTCGATAAATATGCAGGGACAAACTTCTATAACCCGGACGCGGGGGGGGATGTGCTACTTTATCAGAACCTGTTCTGGTTCTATTCACATCCAGCGGTCTATGTGATTTTCCTGCCAGCCATGGGCATCATGTATGAAGTCATCGCAACCATGGCCAAGAACCGCATCTTCAATTACAAGGTCGCGGTCTGGGGTGGCATCATCGGTATTCTGGTTATTACCGGTGAAGTCTGGGTGCATCATCTTTATATCGCTGGCATGCCCAACTGGATCCGCATCGGTCAAATGATCACGACCTTGATGATTTCGGTGCCCGTCGGCTTAATGGTGATCTCCTGGTGGGGTACGCTTTACAAAGGTTCCATAACCTATAGCACTGCGATGAAATATGCTTCGGCCAACATGTTCCTTGTACTTGTCGGGGGATTGACAGGTATTCCCCTCGCCATGACGTCGATGACGGTGCATCTCTCGGAGACAAGCTTTATCCACGCTCATTTCCATTTCATCATGGCGCTGTTCGCGACCTTCTCCATGTTCGCAGCCGTCTATCATTGGTTCCCGAAAATGACTGGACGCTCGGCAGAAGGCAAGCTGGCCGATGCTGCATTCTATGTGACCTTCCTTGGTACCCAGCTCACCTTTTGGCCACTGTTCATCATTGGCATAGAAGGCATGCCGCGACGCTATTGGAACTATGAGATGTTCCCGCAGTTTGAGCCCTACCACATGGTTGCAACTATTGGTTCCTTCATCATTGCCTTTGGTGCGGCGTTAATGATTCTCAACTGGATCAAGGCTGCTATAAACGGACCAAAGGTTGGAGCCAATCCATGGAAGTCACGCTCACTTGAATGGACCCATACTGACATCATTGCCGGTCCTGGTAACTTCCCAAAACCGGTTACTGTTTCTGAGGATTGGACCCCCTATGATTATGCAAATGCTGATGGAACACCAAACACCAGTAATTAGCTGATAGAACAAATCTCTCTTTCGCTGGTCGGGTTTTGCTTTCAAGGGCAGCCCGACAGCGAAAGAGAGTAGAATTTTAAAGAGCAGGATTATGAAATTATGAATACAACCGAACACAAACCTTCAATATCTGGTAAGAAGAAATTTGGCTTTCTTTTATTGGGGATTGGTGTGGCTGTTTTGATGTATGTATCGATTATGTACAAAATCATTAATTATGGTGCCTGAGTGTTATTGGTCGTGATTTCAGATTTACCTCATGTCCTCGCGACCATGAATATCCTGACAATAGCATCACTGATTGGTGGCTATCTCGCCGTTCGTGATGGGCGGGAGCATGAACATGAAATCTATATGAAAACGGCCCTTTTGCTCGGTTGTTTGTTTCTTGCAGTTTATGCCTATTACAAGCTGAACTCGGGCTTCGCCAAATTCGGCGGTGTTGGCATGATCAGGCCAATCTATTTCAGTATTTTATTCACTCACGTCATGATGGCTGCAATTTCGTTGCTGCTAGTACCGCTCGCCGTTATGAGGGCTCTGCGCAGGCAATATGCGCAACACAAAAAGATCGTGCGCTGGGCGCTTCCCATCTGGCTTTTCGTTGCTATCTCGGGAGTCGTCGTTTATATAATGACGGTTCACATCTACCCTACTCCCATACATCTGTGAATATCGATCAAATGAACGGAAACGGAAAAAGCGAAGACCTCGTTGGGGTCTATAAAGCAACGCTAACGACCGGTTTAATGCAGCGCGAGATAAGAGCCTGGGCCTTGCTGGCAGTTGGTTCACTGGCCATTGCCGGTCTATTTGCCCTGTTTACAGCAGCTTCCAGAATTCCAGGCTCAAACGAGTATTTGTCCTGGCCCATGGATTTCTTCCACAAGGGTCTTGTCATTCATGTGGTTTTTTCCTTTGTTATCTGGTTTCTCGCGGTCTTTGCACTGCTGGCATCATTGGCAACTTACCGGCTCTCAAAAACCGGTGAAATTCGCATGCTCTGGGCTGGTTGGGCTGGCGCAATCATAACGGCCATTTCCTTCCCCATGCTCTTCGTACCAGGATTTATTAAAGAAACTCAGGCTGTTTTGAGCAATTACATTCCCGCCATTGATCATCCGCTCTATGAAATCGGCCTGGTCTTTCTATTCACAGGTATATTGCTGCCCATTATCAGGCTACTGGTGAACCTACCCCTGCGGCCAAGAGAAAATCATGACCACCTGTCACATTCCACCCTGTTTGGCAGTGGTATCTTTATCGTTGCCTTGATTTGTATGGCCATCGCGATATTGCAATCCTCTCCAGCGACCAACATCACCTATGAGCATATTTTCTGGGGCGGCGGACACGTATTGCAGTTCCTTAATACGCTATTGATGCTTTGCGGATGGGTTCTTCTGGCGCGATTTTGCTCGATAGATAAAGTTTTCGATATCGATATCGCACGTTTGGCGACGATCCTTTTGCTGATTTGTACACTGCCCGCACTTGTTTTCTATTTCAAGTTTGAGCCCTTTTCCGCCAAGCAGACCGCAGGATTCACCTATCTGCAACTCGCCCTTGGCTTGCCTGCAATCCTTGTGGCGGGAAGTGGTTTCTTCAGCTTCTTGCGCCACTATAAGACCAATGGCAGCCTTCCTTGGGGCAACCTGCCATTTTTATGTCTCGTCCTGTCGATGGTAGTCTTTGGTATTGGCGGCCTTCTTGGATTCATGGTTGATGGCGCTGACACACGCACACCAGCTCATTACCACGGCGTTATCGCCGGAGTGAACCTGACATTTATGGGGCTGTTTATGTTCTTTGTTCTGCCAGTGCTTGGGGAAACCATGCGCTCGGGCAAAACCGTACGTTTGGTCATTTTAATGTTCGGCCTTGGTCAGATGCTGGCCAGTATCGGTTTGTTCATGGCCGGAGGCTACGGGGCGCCTCGCAAGGCCGCAGCTGACACTTATGTCGCCGTAGATGGTGCTGTTGTTGGTCTGTATCTAAACGGCATAGGCGCACTTGTCGCGGTTATTGGCGGCGCCATCTTCATCTGGATTATTCTAGCGGCCCTTCTTCGGCCAGCTCGAGCCGCCTGATCAGCCTGAAACATGTAAAAACCGCTAATGTGCCAAAAAGAACGCTACCCACGGCAACGCCGATAAAAACACCGCTTGCCCCCCACCACATACTGCCCAATATGACAAAGGGAATAGTGCCCAATGTTGCTTTTCCCCAATTGAATGTCGCCGAAAGACCAGGATGACCCAGATTGTTAAAAGCCGAATTGGCAGCAAACTGCGCTCCATCAAAAAGAAAAAAAACGGCGATCCAGGTGAGATAAAAAGCAGCGATCATTGCTCCATCACCAGTGATCTGGAATGCATCAATGATCAGTCCTTTCAGCATAAACAGGACTATCGTCACAACAAACATATAAACAGTAACAAAACGCAAGGCATCAGAAAAAGTGCTTCGAACCCGGTCAATGCAGTGCGCTCCAAAATTTTGACCAAATATCGGGCCAAGGGCACCAGAAAGAGCAAATAGACCAAAAAATGCAACAGGCACAACACGCCAGACTATTGCAGATCCGCTCATGATATCGTCGCCATACTGTGCAAGCTGGGCGATGATGACGGCATGCCCGACAGGTGTTGCTATATTGGTAAGTATCACTGGAAATGCGATACTGATGTAGGGATTTAGCTGTCTTGTGAAGGCTGCGCGGGAAAATCGTGTTAAAAGCCTGTGTTTGACAGCGATCCAATAGAGCCCGAAAATCACAATTGTTATGCGAGCAATAACCGAGGCAACGGCAGCACCAGCTATCCCCATATCAAGAACAAATATGAACAGTGGATCAAGAGCGGCATTCATCAAGCTGCCAGACAGCATGGCAAGCGCCGAGCGTTTTGGATCTCCCACAGCCCGCAGCACGGACCCTGCCGCCATGGCAATGGATAAAATCGGCATAGAGGGCAACGTAATCCGCAAATAGATTACTGCTTGCGCATGTGTTCGACCTGTTGCCCCCAGCATTTTCAAAAACTCTGGGACTGCAAACCAGATAACAAGCGATAATAGCCCGGTCACAAGCATTCCATAGAGGAATATGTTCGTCGCATAGACTTTCGCCTCAGCCTCGTCTCCCGCACCAATCTGCCTTGAAACAAGTGCTGACATGGCGATAGACGAGCCAATGCAAATGGAAAGTGAAAAAAACAGGACAGGACCGACAAACCCCATCGCTGCTGTGATTTCAGGGTCGTTCAACAAGCTCAGAAAAAAAATATCAGCGAGATCAACCAGAAAGATAGTTAGCAGCCCAAGACCCATAGCTGAAGTCATCGTAAGAACATGGCGCATGGTCGAGCCGCTTACGAAGCGGGCATTGTTCGGATTTGTCGGACGTCTAAGCTCTGTCATCCGCGAAGTAATAGACCACCAGGAGAGCAACTACAACCAGTTCTCATTGCAGGCCATGTCAGCTTATCTGTCAAAAACAGAATTGTGTTCGGAGGCCTACAGAGAATCATTTTTGACCCAGAGGGACATTGCAGCGGTGGTTGACAATAGGCATTCTTAATTTGCGTTAACCATATTGCAACAACCATAAGTTATCAAATCTGAAACATTAGGAATGATACCTGGGGATATCTCAAATGACCATCAATGCGTTCTCATCGCCCATATCCCCAAAAACCAAAGCAATGACTATTTCGGCTGGCCTCCTTGCTGAGGGTGTGCATATGGCACCTGTTACTGGTAACGCATCAAGCTGGAAGGGTGGGCACAATGCTGCCCCTCCACACGATATCTGTTTCAAAGGTTTCTGGGGCGAACCCGCACACAATCGCCTTTTGATCAGAGAAAAATAAACAACAGCACTATACGACCCAGGGGAACCATATCATGACACAGAATAATAAAAGCGAGGCAACTAAAAAAACTGAGAAATCAAAGAAAATAGGCACCAAGATATTTGCACTCATCGGATTTTGTCTGGGACTGCTCGTGCTGGTTTCGGGTATCAGCATCTGGCAGATGAACAAGATCGGTATTGAAATCGAAGGTATCGCAGAACGCGATCTGCCTTTGACCGAAGCCTTGACCTCAATCACCATTCATCAACTCGAACAGGCCATCAATCTGGAGCGGGCCTTTCGCACCGGTGCCGAAATGGGTAAGCATCATGAGGTAAAGGCCGAGTTTGAAAAGGCCGCTCGCGCCTTTGAAGAACTGTCGCACAGGGTTGAAAAAGAATTCAAGGCTGCCAAGAAAATTTCCAAGCATGCACATGACACATCCCCCACTGCTGAGGGTCAGCATGAATTTGCAAAAGTTCTCAAGATTTTGAACAAACTTGAAAAAGAGCATGATGAATATGACCATCACGCGATCAAGGCCTTCAAGCTAATCAATGCTGGGAATTTGGCACAGGCCATAACCCTGTTGCCGGAAATTGAAGCCGAGCAAGAGGATCTGGATCACGGTCTGGAAAAAATTCTGCTGGACGTTGAAAAATTCACAGCTCATGCCGCAACAATGGCCGAAGAGCACGAACATTTCGCGTTAAAATTATTGATAGCGATCACCGCCTTTGCGCTACTGGCGGGTAGCATCATCACTTTCTTCCTGGTGAAAAGCAGCATCTTGCATCCGCTTTATGAGATTGTCACGGGATTGAATGCACTCACCCGGGGAGATATGAGTGTTGACGTCAAAGTTTATAATCAAGACGAGATAGGCGCTGTGGCCAAAGCCTGTGCGCTGTTTAAAGCCGGCGAAATCAAGAGCCGTGAACTGTTAGCAGCGCAGGACACGCAAAAACAGCGTGCCGAGGAAGAAAAACACGCCATGATGATGGCTCTGGCGGACGGATTTGACACCAGTGTCGGCGGCATTGTCGAAACGGTCTCTTCTGCCTCTGCCGAACTACAGACAACCGCTCAGTCCATGTCGGACATCTCCGAGCAGACCAGCAATCAGGCCGCGGAAGCTTCTGTCGGTTCGCAGCAGACACTCGGTAATGTGCAATCTGTCGCCACAGCTACCGAAGAAATGACCAGCACCATTGGCGAAATCAGCCAGCAGGTTGCGCAGGCATCGGGTGCCTCGCAGCAAGCGGTTTCAGAAGTCGGGAATACCAGCGAGCAAATGAATGCGCTGGCAGCCACCGCCGATAAAATCGGCGAAGTTGTGGAGTTGATCTCCGGTATTGCCGAACAGACTAATCTGTTGGCTCTGAATGCAACGATCGAGTCGGCGCGGGCTGGTGAAGCCGGTAAGGGCTTTGCGGTTGTGGCTGGTGAGGTCAAACAATTAGCCAGCCAGACCGCCAAGGCGACAGACGAAATCTCGCAGCAGGTCAGCGATATTCAAGGTGCCACCAAACGAGCCTCTGGTTCCATGGAAAGCGTCGCTGAAGCGATTGCCAGGGTCGATGAAATCTCGACGGCGATTGCCGCAGCCATGGAAGAGCAAAGCGCCGCCACGCAGGAAATCGCCAGCAGCGTCAATCAGGCTGCCGTTGGCACCCAGCAGGTCAATGACAATATTTCGTCAGTGTCACAAGCCTCGCAAGAAACCGGAGCTGCATCAGGTCAGGTTATGTCGGCGGCGGGTGAACTTTCCGAGCAGGCCATCTTGCTGAAAAGTGAAGTGGACGATTTCATCGAAAAGGTTCGGGCCGGATAGTTTTTCAGGGGAAAAGCCAACGGACTGCCCTGATGACAAACGCGTCAAGATAGTCCTTGGCACCTTTTGACCGTCACCAACTTCTCCCAACAAAGGTAAAAAACGGGTGTATTGCGGAAAATCAAGTCAATACTGTCAATACATTAAAATGCACGTTTGCTATCGGGGGAGGACGCGATAGTGTATATTCTTTGATATCTGCTAGGTTGGGCTACAAAAGGGGCGAAGACATGTCGATGAAACATCCGGTGATCGCAGTGACGGGATCTTCGGGTGCGGTGACGCCCGAAGTGCGGACCGCGTTCGAGCATATTCTGTTTCGCGCCAGTGCGACGGCCGCATGGGTTCAAGGAGATGCCTTTCATTGTCATGACCGCGCAGACATGCGGGAGAAGATGAAAAGTGAAGAAAAGGCGGGCAATCTCAACTACAGCCATTTCCGCCCGGAAGCCAACTGCATCGACCGGTTGGAATATCTATTCGACAATTATGGCAGGAACGGTAGCGGCCGCCACCGCTACTATATGCACAGCGATACAGATGCCAAGCGCCACAGCGCACATTTTGGAATCGACCTGAGGCCGGGCGAGATCACGCCCTGGGAAGACATACCCGAAAGCACTGATATCCTGCTTTATCAGGGGCTGCACGGCATGTTGAAAACCCAAGAAAATGATGTCAGCCAACATGTCGATCTTGGTATCGGCATAGTGCCGATCATAAATCTTGAGTGGATACAAAAGTCTCATCGCGACAAGGCCCAGCGTGGCTATAGACAGTATGAGGTCATCACCAGCATTCTGCGCCGCATGCCAGATTTCATCCACTACATCACGCCGCAGTTTTCGCGCACCGACATCAATTTCCAGCGTGTGCCCTGCGTCGATACCTCTAATCCGTTCATCAATCGTGATATCCCGACATTGGATGAGAGCCTGGTGGTAATCCGATTCAGGAAGCCGGAGACCTTTGATATCGATTTTCCGTTTCTACTGGACAAGATCGAGAATTCTTTTATGTCGCGGCGCAACACGATCGTAGTACCGGGCAGCAAGATGACCTATGCCATGGAACTCATTCTGGAACCAATAATTAGTTCGCTACTTGAAAAACGGCAGACTGGATAATCCAACCCGAACACGGATAGCACCAGGACATCATTGTGTAACGGGAATGGTATTGTACGGCTCGACTTAACTTAACTGTTTGCATAGCACTTATGGATGAGGGATCGCGATACAACTTGATGCATCCCATCAATCAATACCATTGGTCAGCTTATAGCTCTCTTACGACATACTGTCTGGCACTTCGAACTTCTGCTATCTGTATAATAATTGATATTAGATAGCCTGGTTTATTGACTGCAAAGCTTCCTACATATCACTAAACAGGGGCCCAAGGGTTCGCCCTTGGCACTGCCCGCGCAGGACATTCTTCTTCCCGCACCAACAAAACCTAAGCACCCAATCCCATCTGAATATAGCCACTTGGACACACATCTTTGCAGATATGGCAGCCGATGCATTTGCCGTAGTCGGTCTCGACATAGCGGCCCATGGTTTGCTCGTCTTTTTTGACACGGAAGACAGCGTCTTGCGGACAGTAAATGACGCAATTATCACATTCAAAGCACATGCCGCAGCTCATGCAGCGATCAGCTTCTTTTTGTGCAGCGGCGGGATTGGGGCCAAACAGGCGCTCATCGAAATGGCCTAGGACATTGTCCGATGAGATGTCATTTTCGGAGCGTTTATAGCGCTCTGAATAATCGAAGTGAGCAAGAAATAGCTCGTCGGCAGGAACGATTTGATTTTCGGAGCGGTCTTCGTAATTGTGCACCGCGAAGTCGGCGGTGTCCGTGCCCATACGTTCAACATGATCATATTCTTGTGGTTCATGTCCGGTTTCGCGCAGTTTGGCAAGCAGGCTGAAATGATGCACGTCGACCTTTGGCGGCTTTTTTTGATCTTCATTGTTCAGATATTGATTGATGGCCCTGGCGGCGATAGATGCATGGCCAACGGCGGTGGTCAGCAGATGCGGTTTGATGACATCGCCGCCAAGGAAAATGCCTTCGCGTTCGGGCCAGCGATAATTGGCGTCGGCGTTCATGAGACCCCAACCATTATCGAATTCTTCAATACCTGCGAAATCGCATTTCTGGCCGATGGCGGCAACGATCAAATCGCATTCTATATCGCGTTCGCTACCCTCGATGGGCACCATTTTACCGGTGCTCCAGTCCGCTTCTATAACGCGCAGGGCTTTCGCCCGGTCCGGTCCATCCATCACCACTTCGATGGGGGCCAGCGAATGGGCGATTTTGACGCCTTCTTGCTGGATATGTTTTATCTCCATCTTTGTGGCGGGCATTTTATCGATGGGCCGACGGTAAACAACGGTGACCTCCGCTCCCTGACGGCTGGCAATGGTCGCCACGTCATGGACGGTGTGGCCCAGCACGACATTTTCGGGTCGGTCTTTGTCGTGTCTGTTGGTGATGTGACCAAGGCGGCGGGCAACAGCAGCGACATCCATGGCGGTATCGCCGCCGCCAATCACCAATACTTTTTGCGAGGAATGATGCAGGCGCCCGTCATTGAACGCATCGAGAAAAGAAATACCGCTGATACAGTTTGTAGCTCGGGACGCGCCGGGCACCGGCAGAGGCGAGCCCCCTTGCGCGCCAATGCCGACAAATACGGCGTCATAGTCACGTTCTAATTGTTCAAGCTCAATATCAACGCCGACTTTCATGCCAGTTTTAACGGTAACGCCCAAGGCCAATACGCGCTCGATTTCGCCATCCAGCACATCGCGCGGGGTGCGATAGCCGGGAATGCCATAACGCATCATGCCGCCAAGCATTTTGCGGCCCTCGTAAATGGTGCAGGCATGGCCCATGCGGCGCAACTGATAGGCGCAGGTGAGACTGGCGATACCGCCACCGATCAGCGCAACTTTTTTGCCGGTGTCTGATCCGGCGGGATGCAAGGGCAGTTTGTTTTTGAGAGCAAAATCGCCAAGGAAATGTTCGACCGAATTGATACCCACATGGTCTTCAACCTCATTGCGGTTGCAGCCATCTTCGCAAGGGGCGGGGCAGACTCGGCCCATGATGGCAGGGAAGGGATTGGCGTCTGTGGAGCGTTGATAGGCATACTCGGCCCAGCCCAATTCTTTGTCGGTGAGCTCTGCCGTTGGTTTTTCGATGCCGCGGACAATATTCAACCAGCCTCTGATATCTTCTCCGGCCGGGCAGCTGCCCTGACAGGGCGGGGTGCGGTGAATATAGGTGGGACATTTATAGGTGGTGTCCTGCTGGAATATTTTTTCGCTGAGCTCCCAGTTGTCAACCGAGTCACCATCTTTGTAACGTCTGTAATTGCGGTCTTTTTGCTCCATGGCGGGACTCAATCCTTTTGAGATGGCAGGGAAAACATTCCATCAAATCAACTGGTGAGATCAATGATCTCGGGCTGAAATGAGCTTAATCTTGATGCGACAACTTGTCTATGCAGCAACGACATTTTTGATCAACAATCCGTCTTAACGTAACCTCTCCAGCAGCGCCTTCGTTGGATAGGCATCAATCGGCAGGCCATATTTCTTTTGCATGGTTTTAACCGCATGGCGGCTTTTGGCGCCCAGTATACCATCGATTTTGCCAACATCAAAACCGTGTTTTTGCAGCAGTCGTTGCACGAGCTTGATATCTTTAAACGGCAGACCGTTGGCACCGCGACCATTGCTGACTTTTTTTGCACCAGCGAGCCGCGTGGCGAAATAACCAGCAGTGATCGAATAGGTCAAAGAGTGGTTCCACTCCAGATAGACCTTTGTGAAATTGGGGTAGGCGAGGAAGGCCGGACCATCTTTGCCCATCGGCAGAATGAGGGAAGCTTTAAGACTATCTGCTTTTAGTGAGCGGCCCCTGGCATCGCGTACGCCCCATTTTGCCCATTGCGCACGCGAATGCTGGATCTTCACATCGGCTTGCTGCCAATCCATATTATGCGGTGTTTTAACTTCTTGCAACCAGGGTTCACTGGCCCGCCAGCCCAGCGATTTCATATATTTTGCGGCGGAGGCCAGCGCATCGGGGGCGCTGTTCAAAAGATCAACGCGGCCATCGCCATCCATATCAACACCAAAATGCAAATAATGGGACGGCAGGAATTGCAACTGACCGAGTTCACCAGCCCAAGGGCCGCGCATCTGGCGGGCGCTCAAATCACCGCGCTCTACTATTCTAAGGGCGGAAAACAGCTCCTTGTGAAACAGCTCTGTTCGGCGGCAATCATAGGCGAGGGTCGCGAGGGAGCGCAGGGTTGAGGATTTGCCAAGAAAAGCGCCAAAATCAGTTTCCAGCCCCCAAAAAGCGGTGATGACTTGCCCTGGAACCCCGTAGCGGCGTTTGATTCGCGCAAAGATGCTGGCATGTCTGCGCAGTTTTTTGGCGCCGATTTTCAGGCGATGTCCCGACACCATGCGACCAGCGAACTGTAAAAAGGTCTGGGAGAAAACTCCTTGCGCATTATCGCGGCGCACGACGTCCGGGTCATATCGGATGCCGGAAAGAGCGCTGTTGATTGTACGCTTTGAAATACCCTGACTGGCGGCCTCACGTCTAATATCGCTCAACCAGCTCTGGAAATTTCCGGTTCGGCATTTGGCGCTGGCGGCGTGCGGGAGAGCAAATCCGATGATTGAGACAACAACAAGAGTGGTTAGTATTTTGCGGTTCATGTAGAGGTTCCCCGTTTACTTTTTTTGCCAGATGGTTCGCGAACTATGTGAATCAATAGCTGTTTCGCTCTTGTTTAACAAACTATTTTGACAGAGATGTGGTGGGGCTAAAACCATCACTATCTCCGCCAGCATCTTGGTTTGAAATTACAATTTTTTGTCCATTTATACTGTTTGGTCGGAGCTGATCTTCATAGAAACGGCATCGATGCTGATAGCCGTAGAAAAAATGTCTGCTGTTAAGGTCAATCCAGATGGATTTGCATTTCTACCAACGGCGGTTAGTTACCCAAGGCAGACTTTGAGCCGAGGGTATCAATAAAGACCGTTTAAGCTCCAAAACTTATCCCAGCTCAGTATGTTTCAGGTATAGGTCATTGAAAGATTAGAAAATTCAAAGCAATTTTAAATAAATAATACCCTTTGTTTTCAGTAGAATAAAATTACTTTTTGTTATCATTTGCACAATTAAATGAAAAACAGCGCAATCGAGTATCACATATGCCTTCAATAATTCTCCATGCAAGACACCATGTCTCCAGATTTCTATCAGTTTTTGTCATTTCTATTGGTATGCTTGGCGTGCAAGCAAGTTTCGTACACGCGGAACGATTGTTAATTGGTGGGACCGGAAGTAGCCTTGGAGGCATGAAGCTCATCGCGACAGCATTCATGAAAGAGTTTCCGGAACATCAAATTGTCGTCTTGCCGAGCCTTGGATCCGCTGGTGGCATTCGGGCGCTCACCGATGGGAAGATCGATTTGGCTCTAAGTGGCCGCCCACTCAAATCGAAAGAAAACGGTAGAAAGCTTGCCGCTGTAAAATATGCAGAAACACCCTTTATTATTGCCACCAGAAGAGACAATACAACTTCCCGGATTACATCAGATGAATTGATAAAACTCTACATCGGCAAGACAATGCGTTGGAAAAACGGACTGCCTGTTCGTATCGTCAGACGCCCGCCATCTGAGGGCGACAATAAAATTCTAAAAATCCTCTCAAAAGAGATGAAATACGCCATAGAGCATGTCGTAAATAATTCTCAATTACCCTTGGCGTTTAATGATCAGGAAAATGCGGATGCCCTTGAACGCTTGCCTGGTTCACTTGGAGCCTTAACGCTTGCCCAACTGCAAAGCGAAAGGAGAGCGCTGAAAGATTTAATGCTCAACGGCGTAAAAGGGACACTCAAAAACCTTAAAAATGGTCAGTACCCTTTCAAAAAGAGCCTCTATTTCGTTACCTCACAAACACCCACACCTGTTGTGCAAGCCTTTCTTGACTTCGCATTTTCGAAAAGTGGGCGTAACATTTTGGAGAAGCATGGTCACTGGTTTGTAACACACGGTAGATCATAGATGTTTAACAATCAGAACAGTTATTTTTTTAACATCATTCACCTGGGGATCGCTTTTCTCATCATCCTGGCGGCGATTACTGTACCTGCCAGCTACTTCTATATGAAGTACAGCAACCACTCAACCGGGCTGGAAGCATCGCTTTCTCACAATCGATATCAACTCGAGCAGATTATCAATCATAATCCGGATTTTTGGAAATATGAAATTCACCGTATCGAGGGCTTTTTTCATGATGCCCAAGTCAAGACACACAATTCACACTGGCGGATCGTAGGCAAGAAGGGCGAGGATGTGTTCCGGTTTCCGTCCAGTGCACCTAAATTGAGCTGGCCACTAATAAAACGGGAAATTAATATATATGATTCCCACAAAGCGATTGCAACGATTGAAGTTGCTTCTTGTCTCCATCCAGAAGCAATAGAGGCATTGATACTCGCTCTGCTCAGTTTTTCTATTGGAGTAGCATCTTATATCGGACTTCGAAATATCCCTCTGCGTGCGCTTGACAAAATGTGGAGCCAAATGGCGTTTCAGGCCGAGCATGACAACTTGACCGGATTGCCAAATCGCTCTCTCTTTAATGATCGCTTGATCCAGGCGCAGCGGGATATCAAAAATACGGATCTGGAACTGGCAGTCATGTCGATAGATCTTGATCATTTCAAGGATGTCAATGACACTTTGGGCCATGCGTATGGTGATCTGCTGCTCAAAAATGTTGCTGCTGATATCCAAAAAGTGATCGGCATTGATCAAACACTTGCCCGTCTGGGAGGTGATGAATTTGCACTTATTCGAATAAGTGCCGATATCGCCAATGACGCTATAAAAATAGCAGATAGCATTCTCGAAAAATTGAGCAAACCTTATCAGATCGAAGACAATGTTGTTCATATCGGAGCCAGCATCGGGATCGCAATCACCGTCAACTGTAACAATACCGATGCCGAACAATTGATTAAAAGATCCGATATTGCACTCTATCAGGCCAAAGAAGAAGGTCGTAATAACTATCACTTTTTCCAGGAAGTTATGAACGACAAGTTGCGAGAGCGCAAACTTATAGAAAAAGAATTGCGTTATGCGATAGCGGAAAATACACTACAATTATACTATCAACCGCAATTTGATTTGAACACAAACGCAATTGTCGGAGTTGAGGCACTGGTGCGCTGGCAACACCGGGAAGCGGGTTTTATTTCACCTGAGAAATTCATACCTATTGCCGAAATGAGTGGATTGATCCACCCCCTTGGACAATGGATCTTGAAAGAGGCTTGTAGACAGGCAACAAAGTGGCCGGAACTACGTATTGCGGTAAATGTATCACCAATCCAGTTTCGCAGTGGAAATCTGGTCAGCAGCGTTAAAGAAGCCTTGGACGAATCCGGCCTTCCTTCACATCTTCTCGAATTGGAAATCACCGAAGGAATTCTGCTCCACAATACAAAAAAAACCATTAAAATACTTGAGAATTTGAAGGCACTAGGTGTTCGCATCGCGATGGATGATTTTGGAACGGGTTATTCAAGCCTCAGTTATTTACGCCGTTTTCCGTTTGATAAGATAAAGATTGATCGCTCCTTCATTGCAGACCTTGATCAGGACAATGGAGAATCTAAAGCTATTATCAAAGCGATAATCAATTTGAGTGAAGCAATGGGCATGTCGGTAAACGCCGAGGGAGTCGAGATGCTGGAACAAGCGCAAATTCTGCAAAAAGAAGGTTGCGATGAAGTTCAAGGCTATCTGTTTGGGCGGCCAATGATCAGTAATGATCTCACCGAAATCTTCAGACTAGAAAACCAAAATCATCCCAAAACAACAAAAAACTACTTGATCGCTTCTTGATAACCGATTTTTTACGAGGTTGGAAATGACCGCTCCTGTGCAGATTTTTGGAAACTCGGCATTTGTCAGCTTTTAAGAGAGAACAGCTGAATTTGACGTTAAAAGTCAGTATAAGTCACAGCAGTAGGTCCATACATCCTCTGCACTGCCGAACATGGTACCTATCATGCTGACCTGCAACTCCGCTCCCGGTAATACGCTCAATCATATTTGCTGTAATCCGCCGCCTCACCAATCCTTGAACCTGAAAGACAGAAGAAGCATTGAAGTGAACCAGTGGAAATACACAAAACTGCAAGATTTTCGAATACGCCGAACGTCACGGCAAGTTGTCCACCTGCAATAGCGAGTGAGAGCAGATGTTAATGCCATTCTTGTTGAAGCCCCTCAGAGGCTAATTCAAAACTAAGTTGAGTGATATCAAGAGGATGTGCTTCCATTGAGTTGAATGATTCGATGGAGGACACAATGACCTGGAATGATACCACTCGACCGCAGTATGAACGCAAATCTGATCGTTATGCAA
>JAAETJ010001136.1 GCA_024228495.1 bacterium
CTGACCGTAAACATTGCGACAAGTCAAACCGGTCTGTTGTGGCGAAGCAATTATTCAGTGAGATACCCTGAAAATCCTCCAGCACCAGGGCCAGATTATTGCCATACTTCACCTGTTCATGCGCTCGGATCACCCCTGCTCCCGCCATTTTTTGGGTCATCTGAAATTCATGCTTAAACCGGGTGATATCATGGTTTGAGGGGTAGTCATTGTTGAGGGTCTTGATGATCACCCGCGTGTGATCGCTGTCACGCAGAGCCCGATAGATCATCGTGCGGCTGGATCGAAAGAGTTCTGCTTCTATGTGATAGTTTGGAATGGTAATCGTCATATGTGTTCCTCACGATGGAATGAACATGTCATAACGTCTCATTTTTTGAAAAACGGGTGTCATTGCGAGGAGTCCGCGATGACCCATACGGACGTTCTGTCATATGTGTTCCTGGGAATAGTGCATTCTTGTTGGCCTGCCAACACCCGTTGCCGGGCCACAGGTCTTTACAGACGGCATAGCCATCCATCCCGGGCATCCTGATATCACGCAGAATCAGATCGGGCGGGGTTACCCGGGCGGACTCCAAACCAAATGCCCCGTCAGAGGCTGCTCGCACGTCATACCCGTGTTCAGCGAACATTCTCATCAACAACCGTACAGTGTCAGAGGTATCATCACCGATTACGATGTTGGCTTTTGGTATATTGGTGTTCCGGTTCGTCATA
>JAAETJ010001137.1 GCA_024228495.1 bacterium
AGCAGGAATATCAGGGGGAGGCGCTAGGGGCAGGCCATCTGGGGTTCGCTTATAAAACCCCTGAAGCCCTGCAGCATAGATCGCTTCGCAAACCGACTTGCAACCGGTGCAACAAAAGGCCCTTTGCGACCCTTCGATGTCAGCAAAAACCTCAACTGATGGGTCTGCTGGCAGGGTGCAATGGTAGCACTGCACCGCTGCACCACTGGCCAACTCAGGGCTAGCGGTCGAACCGCCCTGGCCAGGTGCCATAATTTATTTTACGCCAGCACTAAGCCGGTGGGACATATTAATTTCGATATCCCCTTGCTGAACGCTGATGAGAATATCCCAAACGCCAAGCAGTGGAAAACTGATGGGGGCTTCATAGAGCCCACTTTGGCTAAGCGTCATGGGTACTGAAAAATCCTGCTTAGAATCGGCTGGACGGTAGGCGTAGAAGGTGACAGAATCTGGCTTGAACTCTTTTCCATCCTTATCTTTGGTTCGTAAACCAAAAACGGATGGTACTGAGACATCGACATATTCTGGTGCAATCACTTTCAGTTGCCACCCCGGATTCAGGGCTTGTCGTTTCAGCATATTTTTTTCGTAATCTTGGCCTCGGTCATAGTAGTCATCAACCACTAACCCTGGACTATCATGCAGCGCCAGATAGATCATGACAACGTTGGCTATGACAAAAATGGCAAACATTGCAATCCAGCCAATTACCCAAGGGCTC
>JAAETJ010001138.1 GCA_024228495.1 bacterium
AACCGGGAATGTTCCACGCCGGATCATCATCTGATAGACGCTGCTCGGCTCTGTTAATCAGATCTACAGCCTTATTCTTGTCGGAAGCAACGATGGCTAAACGCTGGTCAGCGTCGGCCATAAAATTTTGCTGGCTGTATTTGGCGACAGCTATCAGAGAACGCTTTTCCAGTTGTTCGCGTATATCGACCACAGCAAGTTTTAGATTTGAGGTGCTGTCACTTGAAAAAAGCAACAGACTGGTTGCATCTTGGGGCAGGTACGGCGGTGTTGTCGAGGGGCCAGTATACTCCTCAAGGGTCACGTGAAAATTGGTGCCGCCAAAGCCCAGCGAACTTAGCCCGGCCCGCCTGGGATGCTTGCCATTGTTAATCCAGGGCCGGGTTTCTGTGTTCAGGTAAAGGGGGCCATTTGTGAAATCCAGTTTGGGATTTGGTTCCGTAACTTTTATGGTTGTGGGCAGGATTTTGTGATGCAAGGCCAGCGCTGCTTTGATCAGCGAAGCAGCGCCTGCCGTAGATTTGGTGTGTCCAATTTGTGATTTAACCGACCCCAAAGCACACCACTGTGTATCTTGGCGACCGCTTTCCTGAAAGGCTTGCTTAAGGCCCTCGTATTCAGCCAAATCACCAGCCGAGGTTGCCGTACCGTGCGCCTCAATCAATTCGACCGTATCCAGATCATACCCCGCCTTTTGGTAGGCCCGCCGAATGGCAAGCGCTTGACCACTTGAGCGTGGTGCGTAGACACTTTTCGAACGTCCATCCGAAGAGGAGCCATACCCTTTAATGACGGCATAAATCGAATCCCCATCTGCTTCGGCATCTTCCAGGCGTTTGAGGGCTACAAATCCTAGCCCTTCCCCCAAGACAGTGCCATCGCCGTTTTTGTCAAAAGGCCGGCAATCTCCGCTGGGGGATAGCGCGTATGTTCGGGTAAAGCACATATACATACCCGGATCATTAAGCGCATCAGCCCCGCCACTGATGACCAGACGGCAGTTGCCAAGTTGAAGCTCCTGAATAGCCATGGTAATGGCAGCCAGGCTGCTGGCACAGGCAGCATCCAGGGTGCAATTGGTTCCACCGAAATCGAAGTGGTTTGTAATACGGCCCGAAACGACATTCGTCAGCAATCCGGGAAAGGTGTTTTCTGTCCATTCCGAATATGTATCTTCGATTCGATCGCAGATTTTCTGGGCCACAGATTCGGCAATCCCGGCACCTCGCAAGGCGTAAAGCCAGTTTCCCCGCTGAATTTTTGCTGACATCTGCCCCAGCAATTCGGGACTACCTGCAACACCAAGAATACAACTTACATCCTCAGGCGACACCTTACCATTATGAAGACAGGTGAGACCATCAACCAGTTCTTTAGCAGCAAGCAGGGCCAGCAGTTGAACAGTATCGGTGCTTTCTAATTGATTAGGGGGAATCCTAAAAGCAACCGGATCGAAGTCCATCTCAGGCACATAGCCCCCTCGCGCATGGGGAACAGTGTATCGGTAGTCAGGATTGCAGTAATCCTCTTTCAACCAATGAGACGATGGTGTATCCGTAAGCAAATCCGTCCCGGCACAAATATGTCGCCAGAAATCCGCCACTTTAGGCGAACCGGGAAAGATGCTGCTAATACCAATAATGGCTATCGGGGTTTGATTGGGTGATGTCATAATTTTTTCTCCCATTGAACATCATTTATGTCACTAAAGGCCTAGGTACATAGCTACAGTTTGGAATTGGGACTCCCAGCAAACGAATTTGCTGGGCCCGCATAACTGAAGTTGCCCCTTGTAGTAAATTTAAAGCCACTTGCTCAATGGTCCGGTTTTCAGGAGCGGCTAAAAAGCTATTTTTTGTCCAGGCATTGAAGGCGCCCATGGCCGGACCGCACCATATTTGGTAATCCGCTTTCCGTTCGAGATTGCCTTCAATCGGCCACTGGCT
>JAAETJ010001139.1 GCA_024228495.1 bacterium
ATGCAGATAACAGCCGTATTGAGACGCGGCCAGAATAGAAGCAGCACAGCAACCCATCAACCAAAGGCCACACGTTAATATGTGGCCTTTTATTTTTTACAGGAGTTTGAACCGATGAGTCACAGCAGATTCTATCCCGATAGCGAAAGACTGTTTCCCCTAGCCGTAGAAATTGCGGAGCAATTGAGCATGTTAAACGGCCGTAACTGGACAGCCTACGAAACGCCCCCAGGAAAGGCAGATTATGATCCACAGAACGGCCGTTCCTACCTCATCAGCAACGATGGCTATAAAATCGATCTACGCGTTGAGGGACACAGCCTAGAATTTTACCGCGACCGCAGCCGCATTAATGCCAGCCCAGGCGCATTATACGACGCGGAAAACCGATACTATTCGCACCATAACCGCCCAGCACCAGCCGCCACCGTAGCCGCGAGACGACCAGCCGCCGCCATAGCCAAAGACATTAACCGCCGCGTCATTGGCCCCGGCATCATCTGGACAGATGAAACCCGCGAATTTATCCGACAAGCCGATCTTAGAAAAGAACAACAGCAAGAAATTAAAAAGTTGCTGGTTAACACATTTCCAGGCGCAATCATGAACGGAGACAGACGTGCCGTACATGGACGATCATGGAGAGCGGAAGTCGGGGAGGGAGGGAACATATACAAGATTGAATTTACTAATTATTCAAACGCGTTAGACATTGAGACTTCAATGGATTTGATCGCAATGTTTGAAGCAGCACAAACCATTCGGAAATGATTCTATCATTTGTTAATTAACCTCATTCGAGGATAATTTTCGATGAATTGATTTTAGAATAAACCCGCACGGCCACGACCTGGAATTCTAGGTCGTGGCCTTTTTTTGTGCTTGTTGCCTGAGAGCCAGCCGCACCGCTCGGCCATCGCTTTAAGGGGACAAGCCTTTTCCCCTTAAAAATCCCCTTTTCTTCATCCCCTCATCTATCGCCGCATGTTGCACTGTTGCATGTTTCAGATTGTGGCGCGTTGCCACAGCCCCAACGCCGCTGACGCTCCCCGTTTTGCGCGGAACAACGCGCAAACGCCGAGCGTCTTGTCGCAAGCGACAAGTGGCAAAAGAGTTGGCAGCTATCTTGACGCCGGTTTCATGTGCCTGGTTACAAAAACATGATGGGTATTTGTGTAAATTGATGTCCCTCAAAAGTATAATTTGTGTGTCAGGTTATCTTTCTAGAGAATTTAGGTTATTGCGTACAGCTATTGTATATGGATGGTCAGAACCCAATAGCTTTTCAAAGATAGCCAATGCGCGTTCTAAGTACGGTTTGGCACCGTCGTAATCCCCTTGGGCTTGCAGGAGTGCGCCCAGGTTGTTCAGACTGCGAGCGGTATCCGGATGCTCCGCCCCCA
>JAAETJ010001140.1 GCA_024228495.1 bacterium
CAGCTTGTACTGGTATCTGGATTTTGATACTGTCTAATGTTTGTCCCCTTGCTAATCAAGGCCAGCTGTATAAAGTAGAGAAAGCTATCTCTGAACGGCACCAGCGGTCAGCCCCGATCCGTAAATATTGCAGAAATTGGATCTACTGATACTCTTTGTAAGCTGGGGGTGGATACCGGGAAAAGTTTTAGCAGCGGGGCCTTACACTTTACTTCCCCCTAAAGAATGTGAATTTTCACACAATGCACCTTAACAATTAGCTAATCTGTAGTGGGTAGAAAATCAAGGAGGCGGCTTGAAACAACCAGAAAACGGAATATTTGCCTCTGGACAGTCAAAATTGCCATAATTTGCCAGGTTGGGCCAATTCAGACGGGCTGTTCCGTCTTAGCCTGCCGCCGATGGGCCAAAATACCCTTGGGCAGATGGTCAGTAACCGAGGCTTTTTTGCGAATTCGGGCTGGAAGCGGCAAATGTGTAGAAAAGGGAACAGCGGTCAGGGCCCGGCGGAGCCGACCTGGAGTTGGTTTGGGAGCCTTGTCCCAAAAACCAGTGGGGATGGGGGGAAGTTTAGCAGCCACGTGGGTCAAGATAGAACCAGCAAACAGGGAGAGTTCAGGTAAACGTTGGCAGCTTTCTGGAGCGTGGACAAATTGACGATGCGCCCCAATCATTTGCTTAGCAGCCAAGGGCAGTTGTTCAATCGGCCAGCGGTCACGATACAAGTTTCTAATACTTTGGGGAGAGAGTTCGGTCAGGGAGGTGGCCAAGAGCCAAGGTTCTTGGTAGCGCGGGTCGTGGATGGCGATTACATTGAAGCTCTCTGCCCCAGGCTTTTGGTCAGACAAAACCAGGTCTGTCCAGATATCAGCCGTGAAGTGCAGTTCATCGTCAGCCCAGGAGACCTGTCGGTCAGGGGGGGTAGCCTCAATGGTTTTACCCTGGTAAGTCCGGGCCAAAGGGCGCACTTTCTCGCCGTACTCTGGTTTCCGACCCTTGCCTTTGTAGGGCGGCAATTTGTTGCGTCGCCCGACAAAGTTCTTGGCTAGCCGGACCACATATCGTTTCAGGCCAGCCTCGTGGAGCGCCTTGAGCTTAAAACCAGCATCGAGGATGGCTACTTCATTAAGAGCCAGGCCCAAGACCACCTGCTCAATTAACCGTTTTTGCAAGGCGGCTTCGCTCGGGTCATCTTCATCAACCCGGACAAAAGCGCGGGGCAGTGGGATGCGTTGAGCATCGATGCTCCCGACCCGACCAATCATCCCAAAGATGATGGCCGGCAAAGCTTTACCAGCCGGAGCATAGTAATGTTTGGAGGGACAATCGTGCAGGGTTGGTCGCCAAAAAGCGGTAATATCGACCCCAACCGGGTGATAGCCTTCATAGCTATGCTCCTCCCAGAGACCCTCAGCCTCAACATATGCTTGCCAGACGGTCAATAAATCAGCAATTTGCCAACTTCCTCCCCGAAAAGCGGCCCAAGCCCGTCGTATTTCCTCATCTTCCAGCCCGGTGGCCTGCAAGGCTGGGAATATGGCTCCCCGACTGGCTAACAACTGACCACTGGTCAGCATCCACAAAAACTGAAACATCGCCAAATTAGTGCCGATGGGCAATCCCTCGATTATCTGGGCCAGAGTGGTCATCATCTCGGTCGCTGGCTCTGAGAGGGTGGGGTCTTCTTCGGCCTCAAGGACAGGTGGGCTTGACTTAATTTCGGGGGTGCTGGCTACTTTTTCCTGAACTGAGGGGCTGTTTGGCTTGCTCTGCTCTTGCTCCAGCGTAACCGGACTAGCCGTAACCTGTATTTGCTCAATCAAGGCTGTCTGTGAGGCCCAATATTGGCGCTGTTGCTGTGCCCAATTCAGCTCGATACAATGCCCACTGACCCACCCCAAATGCGTTCTCAGCTTATGGCTGGCCCCCAAAACAACCAACCACATCCACCACGACCCAGAGGCCGGAATCAGATACCACAGCAACCCGCTTGTGACACCCAACCAGAACCCACTCTGTACCCACTGCCACACTTTCCAGAAACGTGGCCACCAACCCGGTAGCCCCACCCGGCGGGTGGTCACCGTTTTGGTTAAGTAATCTTGTCGTTCTTGCTCTACCCACCATGCACCTGCCAGGACTTGTTTACTCGGTGGGCTCGGCTGACCTGGCATAACGGTCAGCCACACAATTAGAACCAACAATATCATTAACAGATTTTGGCGCCTGATAACTAACCATTCCAACATTTGGGCCTCTTTTCTCAGTTTGGTTGGATGA
>JAAETJ010001141.1 GCA_024228495.1 bacterium
CCCGAAACTGCCCAAAGACACCGATGCCAAAATCGGCGTTCGCCGTGACCCGCAAAATCCAAATAAAAAACAAAAAATCTTCGGCTACAATCTGGTTTTAACCACATCGGTGGAACTTCATTTGAAACTGGAGCTGCCTGTTGCTGTGACCAACATCGCCGGCAATGCCCAAGAGGGCAGCCAGATCATCGTCAATAACGACCAGATAGACGCTCATCATTGCGCCGCGGTGCACCGGGTCAATATCGACATTGCAGATGCCAAGTACGACATCACCAAAAATTATGAGTACATCCGCGCAAAGGGTTCCATCCCTATTATCGACTATAACCGTAGAAGAGAAAATCTCTCACGCCAGGCGCTTATCGACAGGGGCTATGATGAAAAGGGATGGCCTTTTGCCCCCTGCGGGCTGCTTTGCCGGCCAAACGGATTTGATAAAAAATACCAGCGCCTGACCTTCTGTTGCTTTAAGCACTGCCTGAACCTCAGGGCCGCTGCCCTGAAAAGTGTCCAGAAAAAATACGATATCGCCATGTGTCCTTATGTTGAAAACCGGACCGGTTTTACAAAGCACATGTATGTCAAAGAGCATCCCCGATTGATCAATGAAATCCCGCGGGGGTCTAAACGTTACAACCTGATTAAAAAAATTCGTTCAGCCTCAGAGCGGGCCAACAGCACCATGAAAGAAGACCTCAAAATCCTCGAAAAGCCTAGGGTCATCAACGCTCAAAGAGCTAACATCCTGGCCCAGGTGGCCGCCATTGTC
>JAAETJ010001142.1 GCA_024228495.1 bacterium
GGTATGCGCCCACCACCCCTGCGACGTTTGTCGGCACGACTCGGAGCAATGCGGTCAAATGCAATGCCAACCCATTCGAACAGCAAGCCCATGCTGCGCGTAAACAACCCGCCAGCAAATGCACCAACAAATCCGATGGGGCTTTGTTTCAGGCTATTGGCTCGTTTTGCTTCGCCGCCTGAAAGTGTAGAAAGCCCCAAAAGCTTGTCATAGAAGAAAAAGATTATCAGCACCGAAACCATCAATAACACACCAATCGCGCCGGCAAAACCCCAGTTCAGGACTTCTTTAACCTGGAAAATAATGGTCTGCACGATCATCGTGTCGCGTGCACCGCCAAGCAATGCTGGCGTTATGAAAAAACCAAGCGATGTGATAAAAACCAGCATCCCACCGGCGGCAATACCTGGCACCGACAAGGGAAAGTAGACGCGCCAAAATGTTTGTCCGCCACGTGCGCCGAGAGTTGACCCTGCTTTTGACAGATTTTTATCGATCCCTTCCATAACCGACAGCATGGTCAAAACTGCAAGCGGCATCAGCGCATGACTCATACCAATCATCACGCCGGTAAAATTGAATATCATCTTTATCGGTTGCTCGATCACGCCGATGTCGATCAGAAAATTATTGA
>JAAETJ010001143.1 GCA_024228495.1 bacterium
AAGAGATCTTTTTGCCTCAAGTGCTTGCAACTTGTCTGGTGTAGAAACGGGTGTTCAGTTTCTTGGGTTAGCCGCTGGACGGCGTTGTGTTCGCATGTGCTGGCAGATTATTGGTTCTCGTTGCCGCCACAGTTTAGTGGCGCATCGTGCGTCTGTTAAATGTTCGTTTAATCATTCTGGTGCGTTTTCAAGTCACGGTAACGTTCTCTTCGTTCTGCTGTTTCTGTGGTTTTAACACAGTTTTGATTTGGAGAATTTTTGTTTCCTTACTTATATCATGCCTAAGCGAAGCCGTGGTGCAAGAGGAGGGCCTCCTCGTCAAAGAATACAACGCTCGGCCGCTAGAAATCTGGCTTCTGATGGAATTCAAATCACAGAATCAGTTGATCCTCCTCCGATTCGTCATCCGAATCCGTCCTCTCCAGCAGCCGTTGGGCTGGCGGACAATTCCACGGCAGTTATGAGTGCGCTTTTGTCCATGCGAAATGATCAGCTGGATTTCCAAGAATCTCTTCAGCAGCGATTGAGTCAGATAGAGGAAAGATCTCGCCAGCCGAAGAAGGCCCCGGCTTTGGAATCTAAATCCCTTTCCAAGCAGCAAGAATTCAACGTGGCGCATATCGCAGAATTGGAAGATCTCAAGAATTTGATTTCCACGGACTCCGCCAAGGCTTTGGAGAAAGTCGACACCGAGATTGCGAAATTCCGTCTCCGAAACAACAAGTTGCTTTTGGCCGATAAATTTCCTGGGTCCCTCAGCGTCCTCGAATCTCTGCAAGAGCTGTCTGAACTTAAGAAGGACCCAGACTGCGCTCCTTTCCTTGTTGATGTCCTTCAGCTGACCGCTCGTTCCGGGCGTGGAAGTCAAGCTTTCGGGGGCGGTGGGCGAGGTCGTGGCACTCCCGGAGCCTACCAGCAGCCGCAGTTTTTACCCCAGTCGCCCGTCCAGTTCCCGGCCATCGGATCGGCTCCTTACTACGCTCAGAACCAGGGGTTGGTGCTCTCCGGCAATCGCGCACCTCGAACCATTGTCGGCCCCTGTAATTTCTGTTCGGCCTACGGGCATCTTCAGCGAAATTGTGAGCTCTACAAACGTGCCGCCGAATCCGCACAGCGCGGTCAGTCCGTGTCCTCCGCCGTTGGTTCCGCCCTAGTACCGTCACCGGCTCTCGCGTGGCCCACTGGGGGTTCGTTTCAGCCCCAGGGTTCTGGCCAGTAAACCCCGGGCATTCGAGGAAATGTTTCGTGTTGTACAGAGTGGTAAGTATGTGGCATGTTGCATGATCAAGCTTTATCATTAAGCTTTTTTGTCTATTGGAAGAGGGAAGAATGTATTTCGCCTAAAATCAAAATTGCGCTTTATCGGGTGTTCGTACGCGCCTGTTTGTAATGTAATTTTCCTTTCCCATATGAAAGCCGCCACGTCAGCTCGCCGGGTGACCATTTTCTGCAGAAAATCCTATGAAGCCTGGGCCTTTTCAACTGAAAAAACCGCCAGTTGTATCGCTTTTGATTTCCTGAGCCTCCCGCGCCGGGGCAAAAAGAACAACGTTTTTCAGTCAGAGGCACTGCGAAAGTTCAATCACAAGGGACTTTATCTACATTCGCCGGCCGAAATTCTTTGTCCACGGGAAATCCTCCACACGGGCGCCTCTGAAGATACGCCCCCGAGTTCTTTGATGTAATTCTGATAACACGACGTTCGCAGAGTTTACTGTTTCTTGCCTGTTTGGCATGCACGTGGATAAAAGAATACTTAGTTCGCGAAACGTAACGTAATGAAATGAAGTGAAGCAACTAAGAGATCTTTTTGCCTCAAGTGCTTGCAACTTGTCTGGTGTAGAAACGGGTGTTCAGTTTCTTGGGTTAGCCGCTGGACGGCGTTGTGTTCGCATGTGCTGGCAGATTATTGGTTCTCGTTGCCGCCACAGTTTAGTGGC